>NZ_JBHXQZ010000064.1:0-46973 GCF_042717095.1 Streptomyces sp. NPDC058632
CGGGGTGTGACAGCCCTCCGGGTGAGGAACGCTCTGTTCGGGGCGGCCGTACGGAGCCCGCACGGGCGCCGACGGCCGACGACGGCGTGCGGGCAGCGGGACGGCAGCACCGGCAGGATCAGCGGGGCAGTGGGGTTCGACGAGTGGACTTGGGGCGGGAATGGGCTTCCTGGACGGACTGTGGCGCGGAAACGACAGCGCCTTCGACTCGGGCAACGCGGCCACCAACGCCATCGAGCTGACAAAGCGGTATGCGCAGGTGTCCCTGACCAAACAGGGCGCGGCCACCGGCAATCTCCGGATCAACCTGAGCTGGCGGATGCGCACCTCCGACCTGGGCGGCTCCCGGCGGGAGAGCCTGCTGCGCCACCCCCTCAAGGCGCTCAAGCCCCCGGAGGTCATCGCCCACAGCCAGAGCATGGTCAACGTCGACCTCGACCTCGGCTGCCTGTACGAGCTCCAGGACGGCACCAAGGGCGTGGTCCAGCCGCTCGGCGGCCTCCTCGGCGACGTCAACGGACCGCCGTACGTCAAGCTCAGCGGCGACGACCGGTTCGGCTCGGGCTCCGGGGAGACGATCTACGTCAACCTGGACCACCGCGAGAACATCAAGCGCCTGCTGGTCTTCGTGTACATCTATGACCAGACGCCCGCCTTCGACCGGACCCAGGCCATGGTCACGCTCTACCCCAGCAACGGTCCGCGGATCGAGATAAGCCTGGACGAACGCCATCCGCAGGCCCGCTCCTGCGCGGTGGTGAGGATCGAGAACGTCAAGGACGAGCTCATCGTCCACCGCGAGGTGAAGTTCGTCTACGGCTTCCAGGGAGAACTGGACCGCCTCTACGGCTGGGGCCTGCAGTGGGGGCGCGGTTTCAAGTCGAAGACGGGCCGGTAGCCGGGTCGGCCACCGGGCCCGGGCAGGCCCTACCGTCCGATGAACTGCGGCCCCTGCGGGGGCAGGCGGAAGTCGGGGTCGGGGGTGTGGGCGGCCGGGGGCGGATAGCCGTAGCCGGACGGGGCCGCGGTGGCCGGCACGGGGGACGTCTGGGGGTAGCCGTAGGTGGGCCGGCCGGCCGGCTGCGGGTAGCCGTAGGCAGGCTGCGTGGCCGGCGGCCGCTGCGGCGGGTAGCCGTACGCGGGCTGCGCCGGAACGCCCGGCGGCTGCTCGGGCGGCAGCGGGACGGACGGATCGGCCGCGGCGGGGGCGTGCACCTGGGTCGGGGCCTCGGGGGGAACCGGGGGCGCGGACGTGGCGGGCCCGGCGGCCGGCGGCTCCTGCGCGGCCTCCGACTCGTCCACCGAGATCCCGAAGTCCGTCGCCAGGCCCTTCAGCCCGTTCGAATAGCCCTCGCCGAGCGCCCGGAACTTCCAGCCGTCCCCGCGCCGGTACAGCTCACCGCAGATCAGCGCGGTCTCCTGGCCCGTCTCCGGTGTGACGTCGAAGTACGCCAGCGCCTCCGCGTCCGGGTCCTGCGCGTCGTACAGCAGGATGCGCAGCGTGTCCACGGTGTCGAAGGTGACACCGTCCGCCGAGGCCACCAGCAGAATCCGCCCGACACCCTCCTCGACCCCGCCCAGATCCGCCTGGACCGTGTCGGTCAGGACCTCGGCGACGCGCTTCTTGCCGAGCCGCCACACCTTGCCGGACGGGTGCCGGGGCTGGTTGTAGAAAACGAAGTCCTCGTCCGACCGGACCCGGTCGTCGAGCCCGAGGAGCAGAGCGGACGCGTCCACGTCGGGAACACCCTGGCCGGGCGACCACCGCAGAACGGCGCGTACCGTGGTGACTCGGAGCGGGACGTTCGACCCCTTCAGCATGGCGTGCGTCATGCGGTCATCCTGCCCTCTCCGTCCTGATCACGACAATGCGGGGTACCCGACGCGCGCCGGCACCGTCCGGCGCCGACACGCCCGGGACACCTGAAGTTCACACCCGGCGGGAACCGCCGACATCGATACCTACGTACTATTACCGGCCACCTTCCGGCATTCCACGGCCATTTCACGCCACGCCCAACGATCACGGGGGAGTTCAATGCGTCACTTCGGACAGATCGCCCCTGCGGTGCGGAAACGTCTCTTCTACCGGGAACCGGGCCTGTTCACGGCCCGGTCCCCGGCCCGTCTGCTCTCCATGGCCCTCGGCGCCACGCTGTACAGCCCCGCGACCCGCCCCCGGCTCGCCGACGACATCGTCAAGCAGGGCGGGAACGGCGTGGTCTCGATGGTGCTGTGCCTCGAGGACTCCATCGGCGACGACGACGTGAGCGCCGGCGAGGCGAACCTCGTGGCCCAGTTCGCCGACCTGGCCGGCCGGACGGGGGCCGATCTGCCGCTGCTGTTCATCCGGGTCCGCACCCCCGAGCAGATACCCGACCTCGTCCGGCGCCTCGGCCCCGCCGCCCCCCTGCTGTCCGGGTTCGTCCTGCCGAAGTTCACCGAGGAACGCGGCATACCCTTCCTCGAGGCCCTCGCCGTCGCCGAGGCCGCCTACGGACACCGCCTCTTCGCGATGCCGGTGCTGGAGTCGCCCGAGCTGCTCTACCGCGAGACCCGGATGGAGACCCTCGAAGGCATCCTCCGCGCGGTCGACAAGTACCGCGACCGGGTCCTCGCGCTGCGCCTCGGCGTGACCGACTTCTGCTCCCCGTACGGGCTGCGCCGGGGCCCCGACATGACGGCCTACGACCTCCAGATCGTCGCCTCCGTGATCGCCGACGTGGTGAACATGCTGGCCCGCGTCGACGGCACCGGATTCACCGTGACCGGGCCGGTCTGGGAGTACTTCCGGGTCCAGGAGCGCATGTTCAAGCCACAACTGCGGCAGAGCCCGTTCCTCGAGGTGCAGGCCACGGCGCTGCGCCAGTCACTGATCGAGCACGCCATGGACGGCCTGCTGCGGGAGATCTCCCTGGACCGGGCCAACGGCCTGCAGGGAAAGACCTGCATCCACCCCTCGCACGTCCTGCCCGTGCACGCGCTGTCCGTCGTCAGTCACGAGGAGTACAGCGACGCCCAGGACATCCTGCGGCCGGAACGCGGCGGCGGTGGTGTCATGAGGTCGGCGTACACGAACAAAATGAACGAGGTGAAGCCGCACCGTGCGTGGGCCGAGCGGACCGTGCTGCGCGCCGAGGTGTTCGGCGTCGCGAACGAGGACATCGGCTTCGTGGAGCTGCTCGCGGCCGGCCTGGCCGAGCGACCGACCTGACCTGGACCGACCTGATGTGACCGGATCGACGGCAAGGGATTCATGGAGAAGGCAGTGAACGAGGGAGTGCGCCGCGCGGCACACGACGTGGTGCGCGACGGATCGCGGGCCGGCGGGGACGTACCAGGCGGGGACGTACCCGCCGGGGACGTCTGGTCCGGGAGCTGGGTCGCCGAGCGGCTGGGCGTCGAACTGGCCGGCGACGACCGGCTGACCGGACTGCTCGGGCTGGCGCTGCGCCGCAACCCCAAGCGGGCGCACCTGCTGGTGTCCAACGTCCTCGGCAAGCACGTGCCGCAGTCGCCCGCCGTCGTGTACGGCCACGGCGTCGCGCTCGGCCGCCGGGTCCGCGAACTGCTCGGTGACCAGGCGCACCGGGCGGTGGTCCTCGGGTACGCCGAGACCGCCACCGGCCTCGGCCACGCGGTCGCCGACGGCGTGGGCGTCGCCCCCTGTCTGCACTCCACCCGCCGTCCGGTCCCCGGGGTCGCCACGGCGGGCGGCTTCGAGGAGTCCCACTCCCACGCCACCTCGCACCTGCTGCTCCCCGAGGACCCCGGGCTGCTGGCCGGGGAGGGGCCGCTGGTCCTGGTCGACGACGAGTTCTCCACCGGCAACACGATCCTGAACACCATCCGCGACCTGCACGCACGCCACCCCCGGCGCCGGTACGTGGTGGTCGCCCTGGTCGACATGCGCTCGCCCGCCGACGCCGGCCGGCTGGACGACTTCGCCCGCGGGATCGGCGCCCGCGTCGACCTGGTGACGACCGTCTCGGGCACGGTACGGCTCCCGGAGGGCGTGCTGGAGAAGGGCAGGGAGCTCGTCGCCCGGCAGGAGGCACAGGCGGCCCCGCAGCCGGCGGCCGGGGCAGGGGCGCGGACGCGGACGCGGACCGGCCGGGTCGCGCGCATCGGGCTGGGCTGGCCGAAGGGGCTGCCCGACGGCGGACGGCACGGGTTCACGCCCGCGCACCGCGCCCGCCTGGACGACGCCCTGCCCGCCATGGCCGGCCGGATCGCCGACGCGCTGCCCGACGGCGCACGCCGCGTCCTCGTCCTCGGCTTCGAGGAGCTGATGTACGCCCCGCTCCGCCTCGCCCACGCGCTGGAACAGCGACTGGAGCAGGACCGGACACCGGAACGAGCACCCGAACAGGCACCGGCGGCCCGCGCGGGCGGCACCGAGGTCCGCTTCTCGACCACCACCCGCTCGCCCGTCCTCGCCGTGGACGACCCCGGCTACGCGATACGCACCCGGCTGGCCTTCCCCGCCCACGACGACCCCGCCGACGGCCCCGGCGAGCGCTACGCCTACAACGTCGCCGGCGCCGGCTTCGACGCCGTCGTCGCCGTCGTCGACTCGGCCGCCGACACCCCCGCGCTGCACGCGCCCGGCGGGCTGCTGGCCGAGCTCGCCGCGCACACCCCGCAGGTCCTCCTCGCGGTCGTACCGTCGTACGTACCCGTCGCCCCGGTCCGCCACCGTCCGGACGAACCGGACGCCCCGGATTCCCCGGCCGCCCCCGAAAGGCCCGCCTCCATGCTGCCCGAGCCCCTCCGCGGCCCCGCCTTCTCCTCGTACGCGCCCGAGGAGGTCGGCTGGCTGCTCCAGGACCTCTCCGACGTCACGCTGGAGGCGCCCACCGAGGAGCGCGAGGAGGCCATCCAGAGCGGCGGCGCGCACTACGCCGAGTCGCTGCCGGTCGAGTACCAGCCGAGCGAGCAGTACCAGGAGCTGTTCCGGGCGGCCCTCGAGACCTCGGCGGCCCGCCTCGCCCACGCGGTCGGCGTGGTCACCGAGACCGTCCTCGCCGAACGGTCACCGCGCCCGGTCCTGGTCTCCCTGGCCCGCGCCGGCACCCCCGTCGGCATCCTGATGCGCCGCTGGGCCCGGCACCGGCACCAGCTCGACCTCCCGCACTACGCCGTCTCCATCGTGCGCGGCCGGGGCATCGACGCCAACGCGCTGCGCTGGCTGGCGGAGCACCACGACCCCCGGGACGTCGTCTTCGTCGACGGCTGGACCGGCAAGGGCGCCATCACCCGCGAACTCGCCCAGGCCGTCCAGGAGTTCGAGAAGGCCCACGGGGTCACCGGCTTCGACCCGGAGATCGCGGTCCTGGCCGACCCCGGTTCCTGCGTGCGGACGTACGGCACCCGCGAGGACTACCTGATCCCGTCCGCCTGCCTCAACTCGACCGTCTCCGGCCTCATTTCACGCACCGTGCTGCGCGCCGACCTGGTCGGCCCGGACGACTTCCACGGCGCCAAGTTCTACCGCGAACTCGCCGGAGCGGACGCCTCGGTGGCCTTCCTGGACGCCGTCAGTGCCCGCTTCCCCGAGGCCACGGACGCCGCCTGCGCCCAGGCCAAGGAACTGCTCGCCGCCGACCGCACCCCCACCTGGGAGGGCTGGGCCGCGGTCGAACGCATCAGTGAGGAGTACGGCATCCACGACGTGAACCTCGTCAAGCCCGGCGTCGGCGAGACCACCCGCGTCCTGCTGCGCCGGGTGCCGTGGAAGATCCTCGCGCACGCCGGAGGGGGCCACGACCTCGACCACGTGCGGCTGCTGGCCGAGCAGCGGGGCGTCCCCGTCGAGGAGGTCGCCGACCTCCCGTACACCTGCGTCGGTCTGATCCACCCCCGGTACACGCGCGGCGCGACCGGTGCCGACGGCCACGCGGTGACGCCCTGATGACCGTTCTCGTCGCCAGCGACCTCGACCGCACCCTCATCTACTCCACCAACGCCCTCGCCCTGACCGGACCCGACGCCGAGGCCCCGCGCCTGCTGTGCGTGGAGGTCTACGAGAGCCGCCCGCTGTCCTACATGACGGAGACCGCGGCCCGGCTCCTGGCCGAACTCGGCGACGCCACCGTGTTCGTACCGACCACCACCCGCACCCGCGAGCAGTACCGGCGCATCAGCCTCCCCGGCCCCGCCCCGGCGTACGCGATCTGCGCCAATGGCGGCCACCTCCTGGTCGACGGCGGGACCGACCACGACTGGCACGCCCGGGTGACCGCCCGCCTCGCCGCCGAGTGCGCCCCGCTCGCCGAGGTGCGGGCCCACCTGGAGCGGACCGCCGACCCGGCCTGGACACGCAAGCACCGCGTCGCCGAGGACCTCTTCGCCTACCTCGTCGTCGAGCGCGAGCTGCTGCCCGAGCAGTGGGTGAAGGAACTCGCGGTGTGGGCCGGGAACCGCGGCTGGACGGTCTCCCTGCAGGGCCGCAAGATCTACGCCGTACCGGGGCCGCTCACCAAGAGCGCGGCCATGAGCGAGATCGCCCGCCGCACCGGCGCCGACCTCACCCTCGCCGCCGGCGACTCGCTCCTCGACGCCGACCTGCTGCTCGCCGCCGACCGGGGCTGGCGTCCCGGTCACGGCGAACTGGCCGACGCCGACTGGACGGCCCCCGGCATCACCGCGCTCCCCGAGCGCGGGGTCGCGGCCGGGGAGCGGATCCTGCGGGAGTTCCTGGGGGCTGCGCGGTCGGCCCGGTGAGGCGGATTCGGCGAGGCCGCCCCGGGCGGCCCGGGGCCGCCCGGGTCAGGCCGGAGTGTCCCCGGCCGGCCGGGTCCTACCGGTCGGCGGGCGCGTATCCGTGCTCGCCGGCCGGCCCGTGTCCGGCGGCGGGGTCGTACCGGCCGGCGGTGTCGCCCCCGCCGGGGGAGTCCGACGTCCGTATCTCTTCCGGGCCCGCCGACCGGTCGCGCCGCCTGCGGCCGGCACCGGGCCGCAGCATCCGCGTGACGAAGAACGCGAGCACCGCCAGCACGGCCAGGCCGAGCACCACCTTCGAGTAGCCCGACACGATGGTCGTGACCTGCTGCCAGTTCTCGCCCAGCGCGTAGCCCGCGAGGACGAAGACGGTGTTCCAGAGGGCACTGCCCAGCGCGGTCAGGCCGAGGAACACGGACAGCCGCATGCGCTCCACACCGGCCGGCACCGAGATCAGCGAGCGGAAGATCGGGATCATCCGGCCGAAGAACACCGCCTTGGTCCCGTGCCGCAGGAACCACGCCTCGGTCTTCTCGATGTCCGAGACCTTCACCAGCGGCAGCCGCCCCGCGATCGCCACCGTCCGCTCCCGGCCGAGCAGCGCACCCACGCCGTACAGCGCGAGCGCGCCGATCACCGAACCGGCCGTCGTCCACAGCAGCACCGCGAGCAGACTCATCCGGCCGCCGCTCGCGGCGAACCCTGCCATCGGCAGGATCACCTCGCTCGGCAGCGGCGGAAAGAGGTTCTCCAGCGCGATGGCGAGCCCCGCCCCCGGTGCGCCCATGGCGTCCATGAGGTCGTTGACCCACTGGGGTCCGGCTTCCGCGCCCGCCGCGACGGACACGCTGTGCGCTGCGATGGCTGTCATGCAGGCCACCGTACGAAGCCGTACCTGAAGAGAACCTGAGGAAGATCCCCGACAGCCCTCCGGTCACGGAGCGGCGCCCGGGGGCTGCCGGGGCCGGCCCGGCGCGGGGCCGTCAGCCGCAGCAGCCGCCACCGCAGCAGCCGCCGCCTCCGCCGCCCGCGCGGGGAGCGGAGGCGGGAGCGGAGGCGGCACCGCCCACGGCGACCGTGGACAGGAGTTTCACGGTGTCGTCGTGTCCGGCCGGGCAGTCGGCCGGGGCGGAGGACTCCGCCATGGGACGGCTCAGTTCGAAGGTGTCGCCGCAGGTCCGGCAGCGGTACTCGTAGCGAGGCATGCGCACAGGCTAACCGGCCGACGGCGGGTTGTGGCCTGTGGCGGGGAAGCGGGTCGGCCGGATGCGTCCCGCTCAGCCGGCGGAGCCGCCCCGGTCCTCGCGGATCAGGGCCACGACCTGCGCCACCGACCGGCGGACCGCTTCCGTCTCCGTCAGGAAGTGCCAGTAGTCGGGATGGCGTCCCTCCAGTTCGGCGGCGGCCCGTTCCAGCCGGGCCACGGCGCTGTCCAGCGGGTGGGCGTGGCGCGGGTCTGGGGTGTGGCGGCCGGCCATGGCCAGGCGCTGGGCGTCCCGGATGGCGAAGCGGGTGCGCTCGATCTCCTGCTCCGGGTCCTTCTGCACGGCGTTCAGCCGGCGCAGCCGGTCCCCGGCGGCGGACACGGCCTCGTCGGTCGTGTTCAGCAGCGCCCGTACGGTCGACAGCAGGGCGGTGGTGTCCGCCCAGCGCTGCTCGTCGCGTGCGGTGCTCGCCTCGGCGAGCCTGCCCTCGGCCTGCCGCACGTTCTCGGTGGCCATGTCGGGGACGCCCTGGAGGTCCTGCCAGCAGGCGGCGGTGAAGCGCCGGCGCAGCTCGCTGAGCACCGGTTCCACCTGCTCGCAGCGGGTGGTGAGAGCCTGGGCGCGGGTGCGCAGGGAGACCAGCCGGCGGGCGGTCTCGGCGGCCAGTTCCGGCAGCCGGTCGGCCTCCGCGCGGATGGTCTCGGCCTGGCGGATGACCCGTTCGGCCCGCTCCAGGGTCTGCGGCACGCCGTGCTGCCCGGCGCCCTGGTTCAGTTTGGTCAGCTCCGGGGAGAGCGCGGCGAGCCGGGCGGCGAGGTCGTCGGCCCGCAGCCCCGACGCGCGGGCGGCGTCCAGCGCGTTCGACGCGGCGAGCAGCGCCTGACGGGCCCGTTCGACGGCGGGGGCGAGCCGGGCCAGCTGGGTCTCGGCCTTGCCGAGGAGGGGGCCGAGCCCGTCGGTGAAGCGGTCCAGTTCCCGCTTGACCCGGTCCAGTTCGTCCTTGGCGGCGGTCAGTTCGGTGCGGGCCCGGGAGGCGGCGGAGGCCTCCAGGTCGTCGTGGTCGAGATCGTGGGCGTCGACGGCGGCGATGTACGTGTGGCTGGCCTCGTCGATCCGGCGGCCGAGCGCCTCGAAGTCGGCGACGGCGCGGCGGGCGGCGGGGGAGCTGTCGACGGCGGTGATCGTCTCTATGGAGATCCGCAGGTCCCGCTGGGCGGTGTCCAGCTCGTAGAACGCGGCCGCCGCCGCGTCCTTGGCGGCCTGTGCCTCGGCCCGCTGGTTCCCGGCCCGCCCGCCGAACCAGCGCCGGGTGCCGCCACCGGCGAACGCGGCGGGCAGGACCAGCGCCGCCACCAGAGGCAGGACCGTCAGCGCGAGCGTGTCACGGAGCGGACCGGCGACCGGGCCCCCCGATACCGGGCCCCGCGATATCGGGTCCCGGGGGACCCGGCTCTCGGGCAGAAGACCACGCGTGCGGCGCACGCGTGGTCCCGACGGCGAGTACGGCTGCTCTGGTGTCGCCGTCACATCCCTCTCCCGTACGGTCGTTCGCCCTGCCCGATGGCCATTGTCTCACCGGTGAAGGACGAACACACGGGTCGTTCAGTTCGCCGTACGGACCGTGATGCTCCCGTCGCCGGTGCGGACGTCGACCAGATGGGAGCTGGCGTCGTCGCGCGGCACCGACACCTTCTCGGCACCGTCACCGGTCCCGGTCGTCACCCGGTAGGTGGCCCGGGGCAGTTCGACGGTGGCGGAACCGTCGCCGCTGCGGGATTCCACCAGGTCGGGTACGGCGCTCAGCTCCAGGCGGATCGACCCGTCGCCGGTCCGGGCGCGTACCGTGCGGGACGCGACCTCGGCCCGCACCGACCCGTCGCCGGTCCGCACGTCCAGGGGGCCGGTGATGTCGGTGACGTGCACGGAGCCGTCCCCGGTACGGATGTCCAGCGCGTCACGGAAGCCCCGGGCGCGCACACTGCCGTCGCCCTCCTCGACCTTCACGGCGATCCCGCGGGGCACCTCGACACGGTGCTTGGCCGAGCAGTCGGCGACGACGCCGGAGCACTTGATCCGCAGCTTCAGCCGGTCGCCCTCCATCGACCAGGTGGCCTTCGGGTCCGTGCCCAGGGCGACGGTGCCCTGGAACCACCGGGTGACCTCGATCCTCCCCGACGGGGTGCGGTCGGCGGCGACGATCTCGAGCGCGGAGTCGTCGGAGTCGACGGTGAGGGTGCTGCCGGGCAGGTCGAAGGACCGGCGGTCGGGGTCGGTGTCGTCCGCGGCCGCCGCCCCGCAGGCCGTCAGCCCGCCGACGAGCACCACGGCGGCCCCGCCGAGGGCGACCGCGCGCAACCGCACGCCACGGGAGGAGCCGGTGGTGGTGCGCGACGTGCCGGTGGTGCTGGTCGTGCGGGTCATGACGGTCTCCCCCTGGGACGGACGATCGCGCTTTCCGGCGCTCTTCGACCGTACGGAAACGGGCTCCGCCGGGGGATCCGGGCCACTACCGGAATCGAGGTGGGGTTACCCCCCGCACGGACCTCGGAGGGAATCCGGGAAGAACCCGGAGGTGACCCGGAAGGAACCCCGTCCGGGCGGATCGCGGCCGGACCCGGGAGCCCGCACCGTTCGCCGGGCCATGTAGGCTGTCGACTCGGCCCGGGCGGTGTGCCCGGGGCCCGGGTGCGTAGCTCAGGGGTAGAGCGCCTGCCTTACAAGCAGGATGTCGGCGGTTCGAAACCGTCCGCGCCCACCGACGACAGGGCCTTTCGGAACTTCTCCGAAGGGCCCTGTGCCGTTCGTACCGGGGATTCCCCTACGGGGACGGCTCCCTCCCGCCCGGCGGCGGTGTCCCGTGCGCGTGCTTCAGCCGGGAGCGGGCCCGGACGCGGTCGACGCCGGCCAGGTCCGCCCAGTGCCGATGGGTGCTGACGAACACCACCAGCTCGTGCTCCCGGCGCCGGAGCTTCTCCACCTCGGCCTGCTCGTCGTCCGTCCAGCCGGGTGAGGCGGGGCGCTCCACCAGGCGCCAGCCGGTGTCGTCGCTGAACCCGTCGAGCGGTTCCACCGACCAGGGAAGCCGCTTCAACAGGGCCGACAGCTCGGTCTGGACCTGACGCAGCTCCTCCTGACCGGCGAGGAGGTCACTCGGAAAGTCATAGGTCGCAGCCACGCGCTAATGATACGCCTGTTCGATTTTGGGTGGCGAGCCAACTCGGGGGTCCTCTCACTCGGTTCACCCGATCGGGCAAGTCCCGGGACGCGGTCGTCCGGCATGGCTTTCCGGGGCCCCTCGGGGTGAGACTGGGGGCATGTGCCGGAGTATCAAGACCCTGCGTCCGCCCGCGTTGTCCGAGGAGGCCACCGAAGACGAGATCAGGGCCGCGGCCCTGCAGTACGTGAGGAAGGTGTCCGGCTTCCGGGCACCGGCCGCCCACAACCGTGAGGTCTTCGACCGGGCCGTGGACGCGGTCGCCGAGGCCACGGCCGACCTGCTGGACGGCCTGGAGGTACGCGGCACGAGCACGGGCGCGGCGCGACAGGCGGGGTAGGCGGGGCCGGCCCCCGTTACGACGCCTCCGCCGGCTGCGCGACGACGCCCGCGCCCGGTACCGGCCGCCTGCGCATCAGGTAGGCCGCCCCCGCGCCCGCCCCGAACAGCGCGGCGACCGACACCGCGGTGGCGAGCCAGGTCGCGCCCAGCCAGTGGGCACCGAAGTAGCCGAGGGCCACGCTGTAGGCGGCCCATGACAGGCCGGCCAGCGCCGACCAGGGCAGGAAGTCGCGGGCCCGGCGCCGGGCGGCTCCCGCGCCGAGCGAGACCAGCGAGCGGCCGGCCGGGGCGAAACGGGCGAGGACGACCAGGCCTCCGCCGCCCCGGGCCAGCGCGGCACCGAGACGTTCCTGTGCGCCGGTCAGCCGGCGGGACCGGGCGAGCGCCCGGTCCAGGCGGTCGCCGCCGCGCCAGGCGAGACGGTAGGCGACCAGGTCGCCCAGGACGGAGGCGGTGGCGGCGCACAGCGTCAGGACCAGGATGTCGGGCACGTCGGTCGCGGTGCCCGCGGCGGAGGCCGTGGCCGCGGCGATCACGAGGACCCCGCTCGGCAGCACCGGCAGGAACACGTCGAGCAGGACCGAGAGGGTCACCACCGCATAGACCCATGGGCTGCCGATCAGCGCCCCGAAACTCTCCACCCGAACTCCCCGTTGCTCCCCCGTCGGTCAGACCGTGCCGCGGTAGCGCGGGGGAGCGGCAGGAGAAAGACCGTTGACAGTCACTGAGAGTACGCCGGGCAGATGACGGAAAGGTCACGAAGGATTCGCGCGTGCGGCACCTGGAATTCGCGTTCCCTTGTGGCATCCGCTCGCGAACTCCCCCTCTCGCAAAGGGCGGTGTCCTCCCCGAGGCGTGAGAGCCGGGGGGAGGGCACCGCGGGGCGGGGTGGGGGCCTGCGGAGGATCAGGCCGTGACCGGGGCCCGTTCGGCCGCGTGCTGTTCCACGGTCCGTGTCCGGGCGCGGCGGGTGAACAGGCGGTCCAGGCCGAAGGCGCCGGAGCCGGTGAACACCAGCAGGAACATGGCCCAGCAGTACATGGCCGCTCCCTCGCCGTTGTTCTGGATCGGCCACAGGGCCTCCGGCTGGTGCACCTTGAAGTAGGCGTAGGCCATGGCGCCCGACGATATGAACGCGGCGGCGCGGGTGCCCAGTCCGAGCAGGACGAGGCTGCCGCCGACGAGCTCGATCACCGCCGCGTACCACTGGGGCCAGGCGCCGGTCTCGGCGGTGCCGCCGCCGCCGTCCGTGCCGCCGAGCACACCGAACAGGGCGACGGCACCGTGGCAGGCGAAGAGCAGGCCGACGACGATACGGAAGAGGCCGAGGGCGTACGGCTGGGCGCTGTTGAGGCGTCCGGACATGTGGGGGGTCTCCTTCGGTAGGCCGGTCCGGAACGGACCGGTCCGGGACGGGAACCGAGTCGGAACCCCACGTTAGGTGCCCCGAATTTATGCTTGCAAGTTCAACATTCGGCCACGGGGTGCCGTGGAAATGACGGGCCGACCGCCTGCCGCCGCACGTGAACGCGGTCCGCCTCCCGCCCCCGCACTCGGAGAGGTGACCGAATACACCCCCAACGTCACAGCGGGCTCACAGGTTTGATTCCGCGTCATGTGCTCAGTTCGGTCTCCGTCACCGTCACCAGCCGGACGGCCGGTCCCGCACCCGGCCGCACCACGTCCGTCCCCGGTGCCGGGTCCTGAGCCGCGCGCGCGTGCTCCAGCCGCAGTACCGCCGAACGCCCGCGCATCGTCAGCGTCATGAGCTGGTTGCCGAACCAGGGACCGCCCGTCTTGCGCCACCTGACCGGCGGCCGCTCCGAGCGCCCGTGCCGGGCGACGGCGCGGCCGATGCCGCGGGCGACGGCACTCCAGCCGAAGCGGAACCCGAGCCGGATCGACAGGGGGATGGAGTTGTGCACGGGGGAGCAGGTCAGCTGCACGACCCGGGCCTCCGGCCCGCCCGCTCCCCACCTCGGCTCCGCCACATACGCGTGATGGACGTCGCCGGAGAGCACGCACACCGTCGCCGGCGCCTCCGGCCCCGTGCCGGCCTCGGCGATCAGCTCCGCCAACTCCCCGAAGGACTCCGGGAACGCCGCCCAGTGCTCCAGATCCGCAGCGCGCCGCAGCCACTCCCCGAACCGTGCCCAGCGGGGTCCCTTGTCCCCCCGGGCCAGCACGGAACTCCACCCCTCGACGTCGTGCACCAGATGCGGCAGCAGCCAGGGCAGGGACGTACCGAGGAGGAGATGGTCGTACCCGCCGCGCTCGTCCAGCGCCTGTTCGCGCAGCCAGGCCGCCTCGGCCGGGTCGAGCATCGCACGCTCGCCCTCCGCCAGGACCCGGGCCGCCCGGGTGTCCACCATCAGCAGCCGCACCCGGCCGAAGTCGCGCCGGTAACTCCAGCGCACCGAGGCCGCGTCCGCCTCGGCCTTCGCGGCGAAGGCCCGCAACAGGTCGGTACCGTCGGGGCGTTCCCGCACGGACGCGTACAACGGGTCCGCAGCCAGTTCGCGCGGGGAGAGATTGCCGAGATGCTGGTACACCCAGTACGACATCAGGCCGCTGCGCACCCGCTCGCCCCACCACGACGTGGCCCGCATGTCGGCGACCCAGGAGGCGGAGGTGTTCCAGTCGTCGATCACGTCGTGGTCGTCGAAGACCATGCACGTGGGGACCGTCGACAGCAGCCAGCGCACCCGCGGGTCGAGCCAGGACTCGTAGTAGAGGCGGGTGTACTCCTCGTAGTCCGCCACCTGGTCGCCCGGTGCGTCGTCGAGGTCGCGGCGGGCGGCGAGATACGCGCGGGTGGCGTCGGAGGTCTCGTCGGCGTACACCTGGTCGCCCAGGAGGAGCAGCACGTCGGGCCGCTCGCCGCCCGGGTCGGCGGCGACGCGTGCGGCCAGGCCGTGCAGCGCGTCGGGGCCGACGGGATCGGACTCGCCGGCCGGCGGGGACGCCCAGCGGCAGGAGCCGAAGGCGACCCGCACGCCGTCACCGTCACCGGTGCCGGGGGTGGCGATGACGGAGGGCGGCAGCGACGCGAAGGCCTCGTCCCCGGCCGGCGGCCACACCCGGGTCCGGTCGAGGAACACCTCGTACGGCGTCGCCGTGCCCGGGGTCAGGCCGGTCACCTCGACGAGCGCGTAGTGGTGCCCTGCGATCCGGAAGGTGCGGGCCGTCCCGCCGGCCCCGTCCGCGCAGCGCACCTCGGCGGTGCCCGGCCGGCTCGTCTCGACCCAGACGGTCGCGGACGAGCCGTCGATGTACCTCAGCAGTGGTCCGAGGCGCAGTCCGGTCATGGTGGTGATCCCTTCCTCCGTCGTCCCGTACGGTACGGAACGACGGAGGAGTACGGGGGATCTTGCGCCCGTTGTGGCGAACTACGCGGTCAGCAGCTCGCCAGGTGGTTCTGCAGGGCGGACTTCTCGGCCGAGTCGACCGACAGGCCGTAGTAGTACTTCACCTGCACCCAGGCGCGGACGTAGGTGCAGCGGTAGGCCGTGCGGGACGGCATCCAGGTGGCGGGGTCCTGGTCGCCCTTGGACTGGTTGACGTTGTCGGTGACCGCGAGCAGCTGCGGGCGGGTCAGGTCGTTGGCGAAGGACTGGCGCCGCGACGTGGTCCAGGAGTCGGCGCCGGAGTCCCAGGCCTCGGCGAGCGGGACGAGGTGGTCGATGTCGACGTCGGAGGCGGCGGACCAGGTGGCGCCGTCGAAGGGGGAGTACCAACTGCCGCTGGTGGACGCGCAGGAGGAGTCGGTGACGACGTTCGTGCCGTCGCGCTTGAGGACCGTCTCGCGGGTGTTGCAGGCGCCGCTGATGGTGATCCAGTGGGGGAAGAGGTCCCGGTTGTAGCCGGTGCGGTCCTCGGTGGACACGGTGAGCGAGGCGAGGTAGGTACGGGCGGTGGAGGCGCTGACCGGGGTGGGGAGGGCGGCGGAGGCGCTCGGGCCGTTGAGCATTCCGGCGGAGGCGATGAGCCCGGTCAGCGCCGCGACTATGCCCAGACGTCGACGCGCGTAGAACTTCGGCATGCGAACTCCCTTGTGGGGTGGGGCCGTTGGAGTGCGAGCAAGGGGAATGCTCGCCTCGCGGCGTTACGGGGAGGGGTGTCTCCGGTGAGAAGTTAATGACGTGTGCATGGCATGTCTAGACGTGCCGCGGTGCCGATGTGATGCGGATGTCGTGCGGGCGTGACGTTTCCGCGGGAGCCCCGCACGTGCGGACGGATGTGCGGACGGGCGTGCGTGTGCGCGCGGAGGCATGCGTACGGGTGCTCGGGCCGGCCTCGCGTACGATGGACGGCGCAGAGGGGGAGTAGCCCTTCGCCGGACCGTCGACATACTGCTCAGCACGTCTGAGCCGGCGCCCGGAGGCAGGTCCCGCGAGGGGCAGGCCGGCGAGACCTTCGGCAAGCAGTGCACCGCCCGTACCCCTCGGTACGGGTGCCACGTGTGCTGCCGTGCCGAGGCGTCCCGTGGACACGCAGGACACGCACAGACTCTCGGCGGGGCAGCCCCGACCGATCGAGGAACCTTGATCAACCTGACCGTGACGGCCGTCGTGTTCGGCGTCGTCTTCCTCGCCGAACTGCCGGACAAGACCGCGCTCGCCGGCCTCGTCCTCGGCACCCGTTACCGGGCGTCCTACGTCTTCGCCGGTGTCGCCGCCGCCTTCGCCGTGCACGTCGCGCTCGCGGTGGCGGCGGGCAGCGTGCTCACCCTGCTGCCGCAGCAGCTCGTGCACGCGATCACCGGTGTGCTCTTCCTGGGTGGCGCGGCGATGCTGCTGTTCAAGAAGGACGAGGACGACGAGGAGATCCGCAAGCCGGAGAACCAGTCCTTCTGGAAGGTGTCCGGGGCGGGCTTCATGCTCATCCTGGTCGCCGAGTTCGGTGATCTCACCCAGATCATGACGGCCAACCTCGCCGCCCGTTACGACGACCCGCTCTCCGTCGGCCTGGGCGCGGTGCTGGCGCTGTGGACGGTGGCCGGGCTGGGCATCGTCGGCGGAAAGGCCCTGATGAAGCGGGTGCCGCTGAAGCTGATCACCCGGATCGCGGCGCTGCTGATGCTGGGGCTCGGAGTGTGGAGCCTGTGGGAGGCGGTGACCGGCTGAGCGGGGCGGGCGGCGGACCGGGCGGGACGAACGGCCGGGCGGCCGGCCGCCCGGCCGGTTCCGGCTGCGGCTGCGGGGGCAACGGCGTGGCCAACGATCCGTGAACGGTTGGCGGAGACGCTGGCGGGATGCCGGGTTTGTTTTGTATCGTGGATAAACAAAGTGGCTCCCGCCCGTTTTCCCTGACCGGCGGGCGGGGCCGCCTTGTCTCCCCTTCCCGGCCACCGCACCCCGGGCCCGCACCCGGGCCCCGCGCGCTTTGGAGCTGCCGATGACGGCCACCGCCGTACTCACCGCCCGCGCCCTCCTGCTGGACATGGACGGCACCCTCGTCAACTCGGACGCCTCGGTCGAGCGCGTCTGGCGGCGCTGGGCCGAGCGGAACGGGCTCGACGGGGACGAGGTCATGAAGGTCGTGCACGGGCGGCAGGGCTACGCCTCGATGGCGCTGCTGCTGCCGGACCGGCCCGTGGAGCAGAATTACGCCGACAACGCGCGCATGCTCGCCGAGGAGACCGCGGACACCGAGGGCGTCGTCGAGATACCGGGCGCCCGCGACTTCCTCGCCTCCCTCGACGGCGTGCCGCACGCCCTGGTGACCTCCGCCGACGTCGCCCTGTCCACGGCACGGATGGCCGCCGCCGGACTGGAGCAGCCCCAGGTGCGGGTGACCGCCGAGTCGGTGGGCGCGAGCAAGCCCGACCCCGAGGGCTTCCTCAAGGGCGCGGCGGAACTGGGCGTCGCCCCGGCCGACTGCGTGGTCTTCGAGGACTCCGGGGCGGGGATCGCCGCGGGGCGCGCGGCCGGCATGCGCGTCGTCGGCATCGGCCCGCGCGCCGGATTCCACGACCCGGACGTGGTCGTACGCGATCTGACCCGGGTACGGGTGGAGCGCGGCGCGGACGGGACGGTCCTGCTGCACATCACGGAAGCCGGACACGCGGCGGGCCGGTAAGGCCTGCCCAGGGCCGGCCCCGTCGCCTCAGAGGCCCTGGGTCTCGGACTCCAGCCGGCTGCGGGTCCCCGGTCCGTACACGCCCAGCTCGTCGTCGCGGATGCCCCGTGACCACTGGTAATTGCGGAGGGCGTCCTCCGTGCGACGGTCGAACCGGCCGTTGACCTCGTCGTTGTACAGGTACGCCCTGCTCAGGCGCTCCTGGAGCTCGGCGACCTCCGGCCCCCGGTCGCCGCGCCTCAGCGTGGGGCCGGTGACGTCGCCGCCCTCCAGCTCCTCCGCCTCCTCGGGGACGTCGGCGGGCGCGGTGGCCGTCGGGGTCGCGGACGGCTCCGGCGCATCCGACGGGCTCGCCGAAACGCTCGCCTCCTTCGACTCGGAGCCCGAGGGCGACGCCGACGGGCTCGCGCTCCCGGACGGCGGGGCCGAGGCCGACGCCGGGGCGGACGCCTCCGGCGAGCCGGAGGCGCTCGTGGCCGGTGCCGCCGAGGGCGCGTCGGACGGCGTGTCCGGCACGCTCGCCCGTACGTCGCCCGCCGCCGCGCCGTCCCGGGACGGTGTCTCGTAGGCGAACAGCCCGCTCGCCCACCCGGCGGCCCCGATCACCGCCACGACGGCCCCGGCGGCCACGAGCAGCGCGGTACGGCGACGGCGGACGCCCCCGGGGGGAGCGGGTTCACCGGCGGCCGGGGGTGTGGCCGGGCCCGCGGGTGAACCCGCGGCGGCGGACACCGCCCTGAGAGGGCGGGTGGAGTCGAACAGGTGCAGGTCGGTGGCGCTCGGCTCGGTCGTGGTCGGCGCGAGGGGCGCGGCGAGGGGCGTGGGCCGGGAGGCCGGGTCCGCCGGGGCCCCGGGGGCGGCGAGTGCGTCCGGGGGGACGGCGCGCAGCTGCATGGTGGCGTCCGCGGCCGGCCGCGGTGCGCCGGGTGCCGTCCGCTCGGCCCGCTCGGCCTGTTCCCCGTCTGCGGTCTGCTCGCTCCGCGCCGCCCGGCCGGAGTGAGCCGCGGGTGCGCCCTGCCGGCTCGGACCGGCCGGGGTGCGGGCCTCCTCGGCTCCCTGCCCGGCCTCCCGCTCCGGAGCGCGGCCGCTGTCCGGCGCGCCGCCGCCTGCCGGGGCGTCACCGTCCCTGGGCGTGCCGGGGGTCCCGTCGGCCGGTGCGGTGCCGGGCTCCGGTGCCGCGTTCGGCGTACGCGCGGCCCCTGCTCCTGTTTCCGCCTCCGCTCCTGCCGCCGTGGTGCCGTCGTCGAGTTCGACGTACGGGCGGATGCGGAGCGGAGTGAAGTCCTCGGCCTCCGCCGCCTGCGCCGTACGGGCGTCGCGGAGGGCGTCGGACGCGCGCAGAGTGCAGGCGCAGGAAGGGGTGTTGTCCCTGTTCCTGGGCGCACCGCACTCCGGGCACGGGGTGCCCGTCGAATCGTTCACGCGTAGTCCCTCCCCTCGCGATCTCCAGAGATTATGCAGACCTTCTCCACACTCCGACGCGCATGCCCCCGGAATGCGGTCTTCCGGAGGGGCTCAACAGGCCATAACCGGTCACACCGATCACGATGGACCGTGGAACCGAGAACCTGTGGAGGTGGTCATGTCCGGGGACGCGCACGGCGGGGCGGAGAAGGCGGGCAGCACGCGGCCCTCGCCCGGCGCCGGTTCCGGACCGCCGGCCTCCGGCACCGCTCCCGGCGGGCCGGGTGGCCCAAGCGGCCCGGGTGGTCCGGGTGGTCCGGGCGGCCCCGGCGGCAGCCGTGAGCAGGTGTCCCGCAGCGTCGTCGTCTCGATGGGCGCCCTGCTCCTGGGCCTGCTGCTCGCCGCCCTCGACCAGACCATCGTGGCCACCGCGCTGCCCACCATCGTCAGTGAACTGGGCGGCCTGGAGCATCTGTCCTGGGTGGTCACCGCGTATCTGCTGGCCTCCACCGCCGTGACCCCGCTGTGGGGCAAGCTCGGCGACCAGTACGGCCGCAAGCGGCTGTTCCAGATCGCCATCGTCATCTTCCTGGTGGGGTCCGCGCTGTGCGGCGCGGCGCAGGACATGGCCCAGCTGATCGGCTTCCGCGCGCTCCAGGGACTGGGCGGCGGCGGACTGATCGTGCTGTCCATGGCGATCGTCGGCGACCTCGTCCCGCCCCGTGAACGGGGCAGGTACCAGGGCATGTTCGGTGCCGTCTTCGGCACGACGAGCGTGCTCGGACCGCTGCTCGGCGGGCTGTTCACCGAGCACCTGAGCTGGCGCTGGGTGTTCTACATCAACCTGCCCCTCGGGATCCTCGCCCTCGCCGTCATCGCGACGGTGCTGCACATCCCGCGCAGGTCGACCCGGCACGTCATCGACTACCTCGGCACCTTCCTCATCGCCTCCGTCGCGACCTGCCTGGTCCTGGTCGCCTCCCTCGGCGGCACCACCTGGGCCTGGGGCTCGCCGCAGATCATCGGTCTCGCGGTGCTGGGCGCCGTCCTCGCCGTCGCGTTCGTGGCCGTGGAACGCCGGGCCGCCGAACCGGTGCTGCCGCTGGGGCTGTTCCGGATCCGCACGTTCGCGCTCTCCGCGGTGATCAGCTTCATCGTCGGCTTCGCCATGTTCGGCACGAGCGTCTATCTGCCGACGTTCCTCCAGGTGGTCCAAGGCGTCACCCCGACCATGTCCGGTGTGCACATGCTGCCGATGGTGGCCGGAACGCTGCTGGCCTCGACCGGCTCCGGACAGATCGTCAGCCGCACCGGCCGCTGGAAGGTGTTCCCGATCGCGGGCACCGGCATCATGACCGTCGGCCTGCTGCTGCTCCACCAGATCGACGAGAACAGCTCCACCGCCGTGATGAGCGCCTTCTTCTTCGTCTTCGGCCTGGGGCTCGGCCTGGTGATGCAGGTCCTGGTGCTGATCGTGCAGAACGCCGTCTCCTACCAGGACCTGGGCGTCGCCACCTCCGGCGCGACCTTCTTCCGCTCCATCGGCGCCTCGTTCGGCGTCGCCGTCTTCGGCATGATCTTCACCAACGGCCTCGACGACAAGCTCGCCGACGTCTTCCGCGGCGCCCAGCTCCCGCCCGGAGTCTCCGCCGACGCGCTGGAGGCCGACCCGCGCGGTATCGCGGACCTGCCGGCCGCCCTGCGCCCGGAGGCCGTCCACGCGTACGCCTCCGCCATCACCGACGTCTTCCTGTACGCCGTTCCCGTCGTCCTCGCCGGGTTCGTCCTGGCCTGGTTCCTCAAGGAGGACAAGCTGCGCGCCTCGGTCACCGCGCCCGACGGCACCGAGACACTGGCCAGCAACCCGGTGGAGCGGTCGTCGTACGACGAGGTGTGCCGCGCGCTGTCCCTGCTCGGCACCCGGGAGGGCCGGCGCGACGTCTACCGCAGGACCACCGCCCGCGCGGGCTACGACCTGCTGCCCGCCACGAGCTGGCTGCTCCTGCGGATCAGGAGGCACGGCACGGTGGAACCGGCGCTGCTCGCCGAGCGCAGCCCCGTCCCGCTCGGCGTCGTCCTGGAGGCCGCCCGCCAGGCCGAGGTACGGCACCTGGCCCGGCGCGAGGGCCTCGGCCTCGTCCTGACCGACGACGGCTTCGAGGCCGCCGAGAAGCTGGCGCGGGCCCGGGAGGAGTCCCTGGCCGAACTGCTCGGCGACTGGTGGGGGCCGGACCGGCCGACCGACCTGGTCCACCTGGTGCACGAGCTGTCGGGGGAACTGGGCGGATCGCGCGGGGAACGCCCGCACGGCGACGACGGGCGTCCGGGGAGTGCGCGCGGCGGACGCCCGGGCACGGGTACGCCGGTCGGCTGAGCCGACGCCCGTTCACCCGGGCCGCCCGTTCACCCGAGCTGCTTGGTGAACCAGTGCTCCGCGGTCGGTTCGCTGTTGTGCGGCCCCGTCCCGGTGAAGCCGAGCCGGGCGTACAGGGCGCGGGCCTCCACCAGGTCACCGCGCGTGTCCAGGATCAGCCGGGTGGCCCCCGACGCGCGGGCCGCGTCCTCGGCGGCCCGCACCAGGAACCCCGCACCGCCCCTGCCCCGCATCCCCCGGTACAGGAAGACCCGGGTGAGTTCGGCGGTCGCGGGCTCCAGCAGCCGCACCCCCGCGCTGCCCGCCACCTCGCCCGCGTACCGCGCGACCAGCAGATGCCCGCGGGGCGGCACGAGGTCGGCGCCCGACTCCGCGGCGATCTCGCGCTCCAGCTCCGCCGGGTCGGTCCGGCGTCCCTCGCGCAGCAGGTACCAGCGGTCGCTCACTTCCGTGTAGTACGCCCGCCAGAGCGCGGCGGCGACGGGGGAGCCGGAGGGCTCGGGGGCGACGGTCCAGACCATGACCGCATTCTCCGCTCCTCCGGCACCGCGCCCGCAACCCTTGTTTGCGGGCGGGTCTTCGGGCAACACGAACGGAGAACCGGCGTGCGAGAAGTGCCGGTTGGCCGACACACCGGAAGGCATCCATGTCCACTGGCCTGATCATTGCGTTGATCGTGATTGTGGCGGTCGTTGTCGTCGCGGCGGCCGTACTGACCCTGCGCGCCCGCGGCCCACGCCACGGCGCGAACCTGAAGCGGCGTTTCGGCCCCGAGTACGACCGGGCCGTCGCCCGGCACGACGGGGACACCGAGGCCGCCGAACGTGAACTGGCCCAGCGCGTACAGCTCCACGGCGACCTGCGGACACGACCGCTGGAACCCGCCGAACGGGAGAGGTACGAAGCGGGCTGGACGGCCGCGCAGGAGCGGTTCGTCGAATCGCCGCGGGACGCGGTCGCCGACGCGGACCGCCTGCTCGCCGACCTCGCCTCCGCCCGGGGCTTCCCCGACGGCGGACAGTACGAGGAGCAGCTCGCCGCGCTGTCCGTGCACCACGCCCACCACGTCGACGGCTACCGGCGCGTGCACCGGGTCGCGCAGGCCCGCGTGAACGGCGGGCACGAGGGCGGCGCGGGCACCGAGGAGATGCGCGAGGCCATGGTCGAGGCCCGCGCCCTCTTCGACGACCTGGTGCGGCCCTCCCGCCATGACGGCGGAGACCACCGCGGCGACCCGGACGGCCACCGCGCGAGGACGGCCGAACGCGGCCGCCCCCACACACCCTCATTGCTCCACAGGCGACAGGCGAAGGAGAGCTGAGCGAGATGACCGACACGACACGGCGCCCCGGCGGCGACCCGCTGACCGGGACGCCCCGCACCACCCCCACCTCGACGACCGCCCACGGGACCCGTGACGGCGTCCCCGGGGACCTTCCCCAGGACCTCCACGGCGACCCCCGCCGTGACGCCTACGAGAAGGGCGCCCGAACCGGCGCCCCGGGTCTCCACGAGGACCCCGGCACGGCGGAGCCCGCCCGCGAGGGCGCGGGCCCCTCGGCCGTCGACCGCTTGCGGACCGGCGGCACGCCGGACACGTACACGTCCCCGGACGACCGCCACGACGGTGACCGCACCCCCGACGCGGCGCACGGCCCCGGTCTGCTCCCGCTCGACGACCGCGACAAGCTCTCCGCGCAGTTGCAGCACGCCGTGGCCGGTTTCGTGGACGCCCCGAGGGACTCCGTCGCGGAGGCCGATCACCTGCTGGAGGAACTCGCCGCCCGCTTCACGGAGGCGGTGACCGAGCGGCGCCGCACCCTGCACCGGTCCTGGCAGACCGCGGACGTGGGCGAGGGCCCGAACGCCGCGGAGACCGGTACCGAACAACTGCGCCTGGCCCTGCGGGACTACCGCGAACTGACGGAACGGCTGCTGCGCGCCTGACCGGCTCCGCGCCCGGGGCCGCCGTCAGGCTTCCCCGGGCGCCGGCCCGTCCGCCCCCGCCCGGCGCCCCCGCCACCGCCGTACGACGTCCTCGACGTCGTACGGCTTCCTGCCCGGCGGGGGCCGGCGGCGGCTTGTGCATCATGGCGCGGATCCTGACGTCGACCTCCGTGAGGAATCTTCCGCGCGGATCCGTTCCGAGGGAGCCGCCAGGGCCGCCTCCAGGGCGTCCTCGGCCTCCTTGCGCAGGGCCGGCGCCGGCGGCAGCACCGAGTGGCCCTCGCGGGCCGGCTTCCGCCCGGCCCACCACATCTCGTCGTACGGGGTCTCCAGGTCGCGCGCGGGAGGGGCTTGCCCGCTCCCGGCAGCCGCGCGAAGGCCCCGAGCCTCGGCGTCACGGATCCGCCGGTCCGCCCTCCCCCGCTCCCCACTCCGTTCGAGCGGGGGGACCCCCACCTCGACATCGACGTCCGGCGGCTTTCGCTCGGTCATGAGGCCATTGGGCCCGCCAAACGGACGGACGGGAGGCAGTCGGGCGTTTTATCATGCGGCGACAGCGGGTCCAGACCGCCGCACCAGGCCGTTTCGGTCCCTGGCGGGCTGCTGCCGCCGGCCCGCCAGAACGTCTCAGGAGGAGCGCACGTGCTCGAACTCACCATGGCCACGGTGTCGTCGGCGGAATCGGGGGCCACGGCCGGCATGCTCATGGCCGAAGCGCCGACCGAGCCGGGCGCCGTGCTGCGGGTGGGCCGGGACAGGTCGGTGTGCCGTCTCTCCACGCCGGACGACTGGCTGTTCGTGTCCAGGGTCCACCTGGAGTTCCAGTGCGCCCAGGACGGCACCTGGTACCTGAGCTGGCTGCGCGGTTCGCTCCCCGAGCCGTCCTCCGAGGTCCGGCTGACCATCGGGGACCAGGCCCACCCGGTCGCCTACGGAGGCAGCGTCGCGCTGCCCCGGGGAGGCAACGGCGAGGTCGTCGTCCTGGACCGCGCGGCCCCGCGCAGCGTCAACGTGGGCTTCTACCACGAGGTGTGAGGCCGGCCGGCTCCGTAAGGGTGCGCAAGGGACCGCCTCGGGACGGCTCACTCCAGCACCCGCGCCGGCGTGAAGCCGTCGTACCGGTCATGGGGATGACGGTACGTTTTCGGCCTCCCTCGTGATCCGTCCCGCACCCCTGTGAACCACCCGACCCCCCTCCGTCTATCGTCATCCGGACCAAAGAGGGACGGACGTCAGGTGAATCGGGGGTTGCCTGCGTCTCTTCCGGGGGCGGTGCGAGCCTCATAGGGTTCGCAGAGGGATCCTCACGCGCGGGACGCGGGGGACCAATGGGGCGGGAGGCCGACGAGGCGTGGCAAACGCGGAACACAGGGGGCGACCGACGGAGGCTTTCACAGCCACGGCCGTCGGCGACACCGGAACACGCCTGCACACGGTGCGACTCGGGCTGTGGCTGCTCGCCGCCGTCCTCGCCGTACGCCAGGTCGCCGCCGTCCTGACCACCCCGCGCGGGGAGCGGCTCACGGACCTCGAGACCTGGTTCGGACACGACGGCGTGCTGCAGGTCAGCGGCTCGCTCTACGCATCGACCCGTTTCACCGGTACGCCGTTCGGCGGGCTCGTCCTCAAACCCCTCACCCGATCGGCCGAACAAGCGCTCGGCTGGGGCTGGACCTTCGGCACGCTGCTGCTGGTCGTCGCGCTGGGCCTGATCGCCGCCCGCGCCCTGCCCCAGCCGGTCGGCCGCCGCACCGCGCTGCTGGCCGCGCCGGTCGCGATCAGCCTGCTCATGCTGTCCCTGCCGGTGCGCAACACCCTGTGGCTCGGGCAGACCAGCATCATCCCGGTCCTCCTCGTCCTGCTGGGCTGCTTCGTCGCCCGCGGGCAGCGGGCCGGCGGCATCCTGATCGGTGTCGCCGCCGCCCTCCAGCCGACCCTGCTGCTCTTCGCCCCGCTGCTGTGGTTCACCGGCCGCCGCCGGGCCGCCGCCGCGTCCGGCATCACCTTCGCCACGGGCACCGCGCTCGCCTGGGCCGCGCTGCCCCGGGACTCGTACACCTACTGGGTGCACCACATGGCGGGCGCCGGACTCGGCGGCCGGGCCGACGACCTCGCCAACCAGTCCCTGCACGGCGCCCTGCTCCGCCTGGGCGCCGAGGGCCCCCTGGAGATCGGCCTCTTCCTGCTGCTCGGCGCGGCCGTCGCCACCCTCGGCCTGCGCCGCGCGGTGCGCTACGCCCGCGACGGCCAGCTGCTGCTCGCCGTCGCGATCACCGGCTGCACCGCCATCGCCGTCTCCCCGACCGCGTGGCAGCACCAGCTGCTGTGGGTGCTGCTCACCGTCGTCGGCACGGTCGGCAGACGTGCCTCCGACCGGCTGGTGTGGCCCGTCGCCGTCGTCCTGGTGATGACGCTGCCGGCCCCCATGATCCTGCCGAACATGGCGGCCCTCCACCCCGTCCGCGACAACATCGTCCTGCTCGCCGCGCTCGCCGCCGCCACGGCGATCCCGTTCCTGTCGCGGACCTCGCCGTACTTCCAGGCGCCCGTCCCGACCCGGTACGCCGACCCCGTCCCCACCCGCTTGCGGTACGTTCCGCTGCTGCCGTTCCTGCGCCGGGTGCTGACCCGCCCCAACCTCCTGCTGGAACTGCTGCTGATCCGGGTCACCTACGCCGCCTACTCCAAGGTGCGGCTCGCGGCGACCGGCGGCCGGGAGCGGGCGGAGGAGCACGCCCGGCAGATCCTCGACCTCGAGCGTCTGCTCCACCTGGACATCGAGCACGCGGTCAACCACGCCGTCGTGCAGATCGGCTGGCTGCGGAACTTCTTCGACTTCTACTACACGTCGTTCCACTTCTTCGTCCCGCTCACCGTCCTCGGCCTGCTGTACTGGCGGCGCCCCGTCGACTACCGCTGGGCGCGCGCGAGCCTGGGCTTCACCACGCTGCTGGCCCTGGTCGGCTTCTGGCTCTACCCGCTGGCCCCGCCGCGCCTGATGCCGAACCTCGGGATCATCGACACCGTGCACGGCGTGCAGGACTTCTCCAAGCCGGACTACGGCACCCTCACCGCCCTCACCAACCAGTACGCGGCGATGCCGTCCCTGCACTTCGGCTGGTCCCTGTGGTGCGGCCTGGTCATCGCGATCATCGCGCCCAGGATGTGGATGAAGGCGCTCGGCCTGCTCCACCCCCTGTTCACCGTCGCCGCGATCGTCGCCACCGGCAACCACTGGATCCTGGACGCGGTGGGCGGCGCCCTCGTCGTCGCGGCCGGCTTCGGCCTGACGTACCTCTTCCAGGGGCCGCGGGCACGGGTGGTGACGACCGCCGCCGCCGTCACCGATACCGAGCCGGCGCCGAAGTCCACGGACGGGAAGTTGCCGGGCCCCGCCCCTACGCCACCCGTGCGGGAGGACCCGGTCCGGAAGTAGCGACACGGTGCTGTATACGCGGGCGTATCCTGCCGAGCACTTCGGTGTCGAGGCGACGGACGACGAGAGCGCGGCGACGGGGCGCAGGCTCCGGGAGGCGTTCGCCCGCCGGCAGGGTGAGGCCTCCGGGTGATCCTGCACCGTCTTGTCCTCGGCACACCGACTCTCCTGGCGTTGTCGGGCAACCGGCAGGTGTCCGCGCTCGTCCACCGCGCTCACTTCGAGACCGGCACACGCCTGTGGGTGCCCGCGTTGTCGGTTCTGGAGGCCGGCCGCGAGTCCGGAGGCCGGCCGCGAGCGCCTGGGGACCGCCGAGCACGTGGGGCGGTTGGAGGTCGTCCATACGGTCGATCCGGACCGTCCGGCGGTGCCGACGGTCGGCCGGCTGGAGCGGGACGGAGTGCCGCCGGAAGGGGGAGCGGCGATCCACACGGCACGGCATCTGCCCGAGTGGGGGGCCGACGCGCTCACCGCCACCGTCGACGCGAAGGCGCACAAAGGGTGTGGGGTACCGGTGCCCGATCTCGAACGGTGAGGGCTCGGCGGCGAGGAATCGACGGTGAGCTCCGCCGTGAACGGCGAAAGCGGCGGCCCCGGGGATCTGGGGGCCGCCGCTTCCGGTCTGCGGGGTGCTGCTGGGTGACGCGGGTGGTACCGGGGTGGTGCCCGGGCCGGTCAGTACCAGTTGTTGGCCTGCCAGAAGTCCCAGGCGGCGCACGGGCTGCCGTAGCGCTCGTTCATGTAGCCGAGGCCCCACGAGATCTGGGTGGCGGGATTGGTCTTCCAGTCCGAGCCGGCCGACGCCATCTTCGAGGCGGGCAGGGCCTGGACCAGGCCGTAGGCGCCGCTGGAGGCGTTGGTGGCGGTCGGGTTCCAGCCGCTCTCGTGCTGGACGATGTTCGAGAAGCACTGGTACTGCGCGGAGTCGCCGATCATCGACTGTGCGGTCGCCTGGGCCGAGCCCGTGGCCGTGGTGGCTGCCTGCGCGGGGGCGGCGGCGATCAGCGTGCCGCAGGCGGCGGCGGCGAGGGCGGCACCGGCGACGGCCTTCTTCGGGGTGGCGACGGTGCGGAGGATGGAAGCGGCGGACACGTGGAGCCTTTCTTCGGGTACAGGGCGGTCGTCGTGGGCCCGGTGCCCGAACACCTGGGGTGCGTGGGGCGGGGCACACGGTGGCGCCGCGGCCCGTGGGGGCACGTCGGCGCCCGGCGACTGCTCCACAGAAACAGCTTCCGGCGTTTGTCCGCAAAGGTCCCTTTTACTAGCCCTGGTCGCATTCAGGGGAAATGCGGTTCTGGGGCGGCGGCCATCCGCGCAGGTCGGGGGCGACGGGCGAGGGGTGGGGGAGGACGTGAGGGCTACGACCCCGCTTCGTATGTGACCCGGGTCATGTGGGGTGCCTCACGACGGACCGTCAGCCGCGTCACTGTCGGCGCGCACGGGGCCACTCAGGGGTGGCCGGTGAACGTGACCGGCGTCTCGAAGGCCGCCCTGCGGGTGGCGCGGCGCAGGGCGCGGAGGACCGGGGCGCCCAGGGTCAGGGCCAGGACGACGGTGAGCAGGGCCCGGCCCAGGTCCCAGCCCAGCGACGTGGCCAGGCAGTACGTCAGGAAACGGGCCAGGTTGGCGGGGACCGACGCGTCCGGGTCGAAGGAGATGTTCGAGGCGAGGGCGGCCATGAAGGGCCAGCCCGCCATGTTCATCACCGTGCCGTAGGCGATGGCCGCCAGGAAGCCGTAGGCGGCGAGCACGCACAGCTCCGCCCGGCCCCGCAGCCGGTCCGGGCCCGGGAGCAGGCCCGCGCCCATCGTGAACCAGCCCATCGCCAGCATCTGGAACGGGAGCCACGGGCCCACCCCGCCCGTGAGCAGCGCGGACGCGAACATCGTCACCGAGCCGAGCACGAAGCCGAAACCCGGCCCGAGGACCCGGCCACTGAGGACCATCAGGAAGAACATGGGTTCCAGGCCCGCGGTCCCCGCGCCGATGGGGCGCAACGCCGCGCCCGTCGCCGCCAGGACGCCCAGCATCGCCACCGCCTTCGGGCCCAGGCCCGACTCCGAGATCGTCGCCGCCACCACCCCGACCAGCAGCACGAGCAGCCCCGCGAACAGCCACGGCGCGTCCTGCGCGTGGGCGTTGAGCGTGGAGGCGGGCGGGGCCAGGAAGGGCCAGCCGAACGCCGCCACGCCCACCGCGCTCACCAGGGCCAGCGCGATCAGCGAACGCGGGCCCAGGCGGACGGCCCGCGCCTGGCGCTGGGTACCGGTGGCCGTGCCCGTGGCCGGGGTGGGTGCGGGTGTCATGACAGGGCCTCCCGGACCCGGGAGACCGTGAGCCAGTGCTGCGGGGCCAGGATCTTCGCCACCTGCGGGGCGAAGGACGGTGACGCGAGGACCACCTCGGCCGCCGGGCCGTCGGCGATGACCTCGCCCTCGGCGAGGAGAACGACCCGGTGGGCGAGTTCCGCCGCCAGCTCCACGTCGTGCGTGGCCAGGACGATCGCGTGCCCCTCGGCGGCCAGCCCGCGCAGGACGGACACCAGACGGGCCTTCGCCGCGTAGTCCAGGCCGCGGGTCGGCTCGTCGAGGAGGAGCAGCGGCGGACGGGCGGCGAGGACGACCGCCAGGGCGAGGGTCAGGCGCTGGCCCTCGGACAGGTCGCGCGGGTGGCTGTCGTCCGCGATGCCGGGCAGCAGCTCCGACAGCAGGGCGCGGCAGGTGCCCGGCTCCGCCTCCGCGTCCCGGTCGGCGGCGGCACACTCCGCGGCGACCGTGTCCGCGTACAGCAGGTCCCGCGGCTCCTGCGGGACGAGCCCCACCCGGCGGACCAGGTCGCGGGGGCGGGTGCGGTGCGGCACGGCGTCACCGGTGCGGACCGCACCGGCGGACGGTTCCACGAGCCCGACCAGCGCGCCGAGCAGCGTGGACTTGCCGGCGCCGTTGCGGCCCATGAGCGCGATCGTCTCGCCGGGGGCGACCGTCAGATCGACGTGGCGCAGCGCCCGGACGCCGCCCCGGCGGACGGCCAGGGCGCGGACCTCGGCCACGTGGCCGGGGGTGGGGGCGGGCGTGGCTGCCGTACCCGACCGCTTGCGGGGGAACAGGGAGAAGGGGGTCCTGCGGGTGAGGGAGGGAGCGGTGGAGGCGGTGAGGGCTGCCGGGGGTTTCCGGGCGGGAGCCGGTGCCGTTGCCGTCACCGTCGCGGACATGGCCTCCGCTTCCGAGAGGCGCTCGCGCAGGGGGGCCGCGCGGCGGCGGGCGTCGCGTACGGTCAGCGGGAGCGGGGACCAGCCGGCGAGCCGGCCCAGGGCCACCACCGGCGGGAACACCGGCGACACCGCCATCACCTCCGCCGGGGTTCCGAGCAGCGGGGGTTCGCCCGGTCCCGGCAGCAGCACGACCCGGTCGGCGTACTGGACGACGCGTTCCAGGCGGTGCTCGGCCATGAGGACGGTGGTGCCGAGATCGTGGACCAGACGCTGGAGCACCGCGAGGACCTCCTCGGCCGCCGCCGGATCCAGCGCGGACGTCGGCTCGTCGAGGACCAGCACCCGGGGGTGCGGGGTGAGGACCGAGCCGATGGCGACGCGCTGCTGCTGGCCGCCGGAGAGCGTGGAGAGGGGGCGGTCGCGCAGGTCGGCCAGGCCCAGCAGGTCCAGCGTCTCCTCCACGCGACGGCGCATCACGTCCGCGGGCAGGCCCAACGACTCCATGCCGTAGGCGAGTTCGTCCTCGACGAGGTCCGTCACGAAGTGCGACAGCGGGTCCTGGCCCACCGTCCCCACCACGTCGGCGAGTTCGCGCGGCTTGTGGGTACGGGTGTCGCGGCCGGCCACCGTGACCCTGCCGCGCAGGGTGCCGCCCGTGAAGTGCGGGACGAGACCGCTGACCGCGCCCAGCACCGTGGACTTGCCGACCCCGGACGGCCCGGCGAGCAGGACGAGTTCGCCCTCCGGGACCTCGAAGTCGACGCCCCGTACGGAGGGTTCGGGGGAGCCGTCGTACGTCACGGAGACGTTCTCGAAGCGGATCACGACGGCTCCTTGCCGGTGGTGTCCCCGGGGGCGGGGGTGACGAGGGCGGGGAGCAGACCGATGAGCACGGCCGCCGCCGGCCACAGGGGCAGCGTGGGCGCGACCAGCGGCACCACGCCGGGGTGCAGGGCCGCCGGGTCGCGTGCGGCGGCGAGGGCCAGCAGTGCCGCGACCGCCGTGCCGCAGCCGGCGACCAGCCACGCGCGGGCGTCCCAGCGGTCCGGGCGGTACCGGGTGCGCACGGAACGCCGGCCGCCCAGCCACAGCCCCGCGAGCGCGGCGGCCAGACCGGCGAGCAGCACGGGGACGCCGTACGCGGCGCCTTCGGCGGTGAGCAGCCCGTACGTACCCGCGCAGACGCCGAGCAGCCCGCCGAGGGTGAGGGCGCCGGTCGTACGCCGGACCCCGGCCGGGACCTGTGCCGTACGACCGTAGCCGCGGGCGTCCATCGCGGCGGCGAGCGCGACCGAACGCTCCAACGCGCCCTCCAGCACCGGGAGTCCGACCTGGAGCAGGCCCCGGACCCCGCGGTCGGGGCGGCCCCGCAGCCGGCGGGCGGCACGCAGCCGCTGGACGTCCGTGATCAGACTCGGCGCGAAGGTCAGCGCCACGACCACGGCCACGCCCATCTCGTACAGCGCGCCGGGCAGGGACTTCAGCAGGCGGGACGGGTTCGCGAGGGCGTTCGCGGCGCCGACGCAGATGAGCAGCGTGGCCAGCTTCAGCCCGTCGTACAGGGCGAACGTGAGGGCCTCGGCCGTGACCCGGCCGCCCAGGCGGATGCCCTGCGCCCAGTCGGGGAGCGGGACTTCGGGCAGATCGAGGAGGACGTGCGTACCGGGAACGGGGGAGCCGAGGACGATCGCGAAGAGCAGCCGGATGACGATCACGGCCAGCGCCAGCTTGACGAACGCGCCGTACGAACGGGCCCAGGGGGCGTTCGGCCGGCGGACGGCCACGACGTACGCGGAGACCACGACCAGGAGGGCGAGCAGCAGCGGGTTGGTGGTGCGGGTCGCGGCGACACCGAGGGCCAGCGCCCACAGCCACCACGCGCCGGGGTGCAAAGGGGTGCCCTGCCGGCGGCGGGGGGCGGGGGCGGCGCGCTCCCGTGGCCGGCCGCCGCCGGGCAGGTCGGGCAGGCCGGGCAGGCCGGGCCGGGAGGTTCCGGCAGCCCCGGCGGTCCAGGAGGGTTCAGCCACGACGGCGTACCTGCCAGAAGGCCGCCGCCCCGAGCAGCGCCACCACGGCGATTCCGGCGACGAGGCCGAGGGACGGACCACCGCCCTCCTCGGACGCGGAGGAGTCCGGCGAGTCCGGGGAACCGGTCTCCCCGGACGCGCCCTCGGACCCGTCCCCGGTCTCCTTGCCGGGCGCCGACCCGTCCGTCCCCGACACCTGCTCCCCGCACCCGCGTTGCGGGTATCCGACGATGGCGCACAGCAGGGCGTTGGTGTCGTAGCGCAGGGGCTCGGCGACGGAGGCCAGGGCCTCGGCGGTACTGGCGTCGGGGGCGACGCGGGCGCAGGCGGTGCGGTTCGCGGGCGGGGTCTCGCCGGACGGGGCGTCGTCGGCCGTACCGAAGTCGATGACGAGGGCCACCCGCTTGCTGCCGTCCCGCGCCGGAGTCCGCGCGCAGATGTCGGCGAAGTCGGCGGCGCCCCGGGGCTGCGCCGAGTCGCCGGACTCCTCGCTGACGGCGAAGCGGAAGCCCTGGACGTCGCCGTCTGCGGGGCGGGCGACGGACGGGCCCTGGGTGGCGTACGTCCAGGTCTCGCCGTCGAGGTCCCAGAACGACCAGTACCGGTAGCCGGCGGCCTGCGCCTGGCCCACGCCCGCCGACAGGGGCAGGAGCGCGGTCAGGAACAGGACGGCGGCCCGGCCGGCCGCGCCGGACCGGCGGATCACGGCTGCTGCCTCTTCTTCCGGCCGTTCACCAGGAAGGCCACGACGGCACCGGCGACCAGGAGGGCCCCGAGGACCCACCAGATGCCGGACCCGGAGCCCGAGTCGTCCTTCTCCTGCTCGTCCTTCGCGTCCTTCTCGCCCTGTGCGCCGGAGGTACCGGCCGCCTGCGCGGCGGGCCCGGTGGCGGTCAGCTGCTTCACCAGGTCCGTGCCGCCGAAGGCGCGCGGGTCGGTGCCGGTCGCGTGGGCGGCGAAGATCAGCTGGGCGTAGGCGGCGGGGCCGCTCCCGGCGGCCCAGCCGGCGGCGTTCTTCTCCAGCCAGGCCGCGGACTTCGCGGCCGGCCCGGTGGCACCCTGCGCCGCGAGCGCGACCACCGCGTCGGCGGTGTTGCCGTAGTCGGGCTGGTCCTCGGCGCCGGGGAGCGCGGAGACGAGGTGACCGTCCGCGGCGAGCGCGTCCGTGAGGTAGGCGGCGCCGTTGGCGGCGGCCTGCCCGGGCGTCCCGGCCTTCTCGCACGCCGTGTCGTCCGCCTCGTCCGACGCCCCGCCCGCGTCGGGCTCGACCACGAGGCCCGCACCGAGGGAGCCGGCCACGCCCGCCGCGGTGGCGTCGGCGTTGGCGATCAGCTCGCCCTTCTTGTCCGGCTGGAAGGCGAAGGCACCCGCGCCGTCGCCCTTGTCCGCGCCCTTGGCGTCGCACGGTATCGCCAGCGTCAGCAGGGCGTCGTAGGGGGACTTGCCGCCCTTGACCACCTCGGCCGGCTTCTCGCCCGCGGCGGCGAACGCGCCGACGACGACGGACGTGGAGTTGGCGTCGCTGGCCCCGCCCGGCGTGTAGCCCCAGCCGCCGTCCTCGTTCTGCACGGACTTCAGCCAGTCGACGGCCTTGCCGGTGACGGCGTCGTGCCCCCCGAGCGCGGCGAGGGCCTGCACGGCGGCGGCGGTCTGGTTGGTGTCGACCATGGTCTTTGCGTCGCACGCCGTGCCGGGGTCGGCGCGGAACGGGGCGAAGGAGCCGTCGGCGCACTGCTGGCCGGTCAGCCAGTCGACGGCCGCCTTCGGCGGCTCGACACCCACCGTGTCCTGGGCGAGCAGGGCCAGCGACTGGCGCCACACGCCGTCGTACTGCGGGTCGCTCTCCCCGTACAGGGCGGAGGGCAGGGCCTGCTGGGACGGCGAGGGGGACGGGGACGAGTCGGCGGAGGCCGGTACGGCGGCGCCGATCACGGCGACGGCGGCCAGGGCCGCTGCGCTGCTGCGGACGTTCATGATCGGCGGGTGCCTCTCCCTGTGGGGAGCCGGGCGGCACGGGACACCCCGGCGGCTCGGCTCCGTATACCTCGACGGTGCCGCGCACCGGCGGACCGCCGGACGCGTGAGCCGGTCACGTTCCGTCCGGGGCGTTCCGGCTCGCCGCCTCGACGGACGGCTCACGGTAGGGGTCTCCCCGAATCGAGCGAAGTCGAGACTTGGGGAAGGGCCGGCGCCGGAATTGCGCCGGCTTCCCCCCGTACGGGTGTGATCACGACGTCGCCACTGTACCCGCCCGTAGGAAAGCGGTCAGGAGCGGCCCGAAGAGGGTGGCCGGGGTCACCGGCGGCGTACGTCACCGCTCGCACCGCCGTGTATGCCGCCGGCCCGCCCCGTGGGTTTCGGGGCGGGCCGGCGGGTCTGCCTGTGGTGCCGGAACGGGGCGGTCAGGACGCGGTGCAGGCGCCGACGCGCGGTGGTGTCGTGTTGCCGTTCGTCATGACGGTGAACCCGAAGCTGGTCGACGCGCCGGCCGCCAGTGAGCCGTTGCCGTTGGGCCGCATCGTCATCACGTTGCCGCTGCCGTCCCAGCTGGGTGAGCCGTTCCAGGTGGTCGTGACCTTCTGCGGGGACGTCACCGTGACGTTCACCGACCAGTTGCTGATCGCCGAACTGCCCGCGGTGATGGTCACCCTGCCGTTGAAGCGGTCGCCCCACACCTCCGCCCTGCTGTAGACGGCGGTGCAGCCCGCGCCCGGGTTGCCGGGGTCGCCGCCACCGCCGTCGGAGCCGCCGAGTGCGTTCAGCACCGCGTGGTAGGCGGGCTTCTTGTTGTAGTTGTCGTCGAACAGCAGGGGTGTTCCGCCCGACCGCCACGAGTACTTGTCCGGGATGCCCCACACCGTGATGCCGGTGCACCGCGACACCGCGAGGCAGGCCGTGACGACATTGCCGTAGTGGGTGGCCTGGGTCGTGCCCGAGCCCTCGATGTCCAGCTCGGTGATCTGCACGTCCACGCCCAGGTCGGCGAAGCGCTGGAGGTTGGCCCGGTAGTCGGAGGGGACCGGGGAGGCGCTGTTGAAGTGGGACTGGAAGCCCACGCAGTCGATGGGCACGCCACGGGACTTGAAGTCGCGGACCATGTTGTAGACCGCGTTGCTCTTCGCGTTGATGCTGTCGGTGTTGTAGTCGTTGTAGCAGAGCTTGGCGTTCGGGTCGGCCGCGCGGGCCGTGCGGAAGGCCTCCTCGATGAAGCCGTTGCCGAGCCGGTCCTGGAAGGGCGAGCTGCGCCGGGCGCCGCTGTTTCCGTCCTGGAACGCCTCGTTGACCACGTCCCAGGAGTGGATCTCGCCCCGGTAGTGCGCCATGACCTGGTTGATGTGGTTGTTCATCGCCGAGCGCAGGTCGGAGGTGCCGAGGCCGGAGACCCAGCCGGGCAGCTGGGAGTGCCACACCAGGGTGTGCCCGCGGACCGCCATGCCCCGGCTCTGGGCGTGGTTCACGATGCGGTCGGCGTTGCCGAAGCTGAACGAGCCGCGGTTGGGCTCGAGGGCGTCCCACTTCATCTCGTTCTCGGGCGTCACCGAGTTGAACTCGGTGTTGAGCGTGTTGACGTACTGCGCCTCGCCCAGGTGGTTCGCGGCGACCGCGGCACCGAAGTAGCGGCCCTTCTCGGCCGCCGCCGCGCCCAGGGTGTCGGCGGCGTGCGCGGTGCTCTGGGGGAGCGCCACGAGCGCGGTCACGGTGAGCAGCGCGGTCGCGGCGACGGTCAGGGGGCCCCTGGCCGCCCCGGCTCTCGTCTTTCGGACTCCAATTTTGATCATGCGCATGTCATCCCTTCCCCGGTGGGGGTGCCGTAAGTGGTGCGGATGTGCGGGTGTGCGGGGTTCGTCTGCTGCCGTGCTTGCCCTGCGTGCCCAGAGGTCCGAAGTCCGCATCGGACGTTCGAATGTTTCGGAATGAATTCCGAATGGCAGCGCAGACAATATGAACGAACGGAGGGGAGGTCAACCGTCCGTGCGCAACTGGAGTGCGTATGGCTGAAGGGTGACAGGTGTGGAGTGAGGAGTGGCGCGTCGATCCGGCGTCGAAAGTTTCGACGCTCTCAGTCGGAATCCTTCGCTGCCGTCAGGTCGATCAGGCGGCACACCGTCTCTATGTCGATCTTGACCTGGGCGATGGAGGCCCGCCCCGACAGCCAGGTGATGAGCGCCGAGTGCCAGGTGTGCTCGATGACGCGGACCGCCGAGAGCTGCTCCGGCGTGGGGTCCTCGAGGCCCATGGAGTCCAGGATGATCGCCGTCGTCTGGCGGGAGACCTGGTCGACCTCCGGGCTCACGCTGCGGTCCGCGAACGTCAGGGCGCGCACCATCGCGTCGGCCAGCTGCGGCTCGCGCTGGAGCGCGCGGAAGGCCCGCATCAGGGTCTCGGCCACCCGTTCGGCGGCCGTCTCGCCCGCCGGCGGCCTCTTCCGCAGGGTGCCGTGCATGTGCTCCAGCTGGTCCTGCATCGTGGCCACCAGCAGGTGGATCTTGGACGGGAAGTACCGGTACAGCGTGCCCAGTGCCACCTGCGAGGACTCCGCGACCTCGCGCATCTGCACCGCGTCGAAACCACCCCGGCCGGCCAGCTGGGCGCTCGCGCGCAGGATGCGGCGCCTGCGTGCCTCCTGCTGCTCGGTCAGGGGTGAGGCAGGGGAGGTTCGGGTGGTGCCGGCTTCCATCTTCGCCGCCTTGTTCGCCTTGTCCCTGAGGGCTTCCGCGGGCATGGGCCCCGTTCCGTGACCGTCGGTGAGGGTTGGTGATCGGACAGCATGGCACGCATCCCGCCGTGGCGTGAATCACCTGATCCACTGCTCGCCGCGTCCTTACCTGCCGGTAGATTCGAAGCCTTGGAACGATCAACTCTATAACTTGTTCTAGGTTAGCGTCCCGGCGTACAGTCGCGGGACCATGCAGGGAGAAGGGGGCCCAGAGTGACCGCTGAGGCCAGTCAGACCGGGCTCTCGCAGGGCTCGGCCTCCGACGGCTTGCGACCGCTCCGCATCGCGCTCCTCACCTACAAGGGGAACCCGTTCTGCGGCGGACAGGGCGTCTACGTCCGTCACCTCTCCCGTGAGCTCGCCCGCCTCGGACACCGGGTCGAGGTCATCGGCGCCCAGCCCTACCCCGTCCTCGACGAGGGCTATGACGGGCTGAGCCTGACCGAGCTGCCCAGCCTCGACCTCTACCGCCAGCCGGACCCCTTCCGCACCCCGGGCCGCGGCGAGTACCGCGACTGGATCGACGCGCTCGAGGTCTCCACGATGTGGACCGGCGGTTTCCCCGAACCGCTGACCTTCTCGCTGCGTGCCCGCCGCCACCTGCGGGCCCGGCGCGGCGACTTCGACGTCGTCCACGACAACCAGACGCTCGGCTACGGCCTGCTCGGCGACGTCGGCGCGCCCCTGGTGACCACGATCCACCACCCCATCACCGTCGACCGGCAGCTGGAACTGGACGCGGCGGGGAGCAGGCGCCGGCGTGCGTCGGTGCGCCGCTGGTACGCGTTCACCACGATGCAGAAGCGGGTCGCCCGCCGCCTGCCCTCCGTGCTCACCGTCTCCGGCACCTCCCGTGACGAGATCGTCGACCATCTGGGCGTACGGCAGGACCGCATCCACGTCGTCCACATCGGCGCCGACACCGACCTGTTCTCACCGGACGTGTCGGTGCCCGTCGTGCCGGGCCGGATCGTGACGACGTCCAGCGCGGACGTGCCGCTCAAGGGCCTGGTCTTCCTCGTCGAGGCGCTGGCGAAGGTCCGGGCCGAACAGCCCGGGGCGCACCTGGTCGTCGTCGGCAAGCGCCCCGCCAAGGGGCCCGTCGCGCAGGCCATGGAGCGGCACGGGCTCGGCGACGCCGTCGAGTTCGTCAAGGGCATCTCGGACGCGGAACTGGTCGACCTCGTGCGCTCCGCCCAGGTCGCCTGCGTACCGTCACTGTACGAGGGCTTCTCGCTGCCGGCCGCCGAGGCCATGGCCACCGGCACCCCGCTGCTCGCCACGACCGGCGGTGCGATCCCGGAGGTCGCCGGCCGCGACGGCGAGACCTGCCTGGCCGTCCCGCCCGGCGACGCACAGGCGCTGGCCGTCGGACTGAACCGGCTGCTCGGCGACCCGGAACTGCGCGCCCGCCTCGGCGCGGCCGGACGGGAACGGGTGCTGCGGCACTTCACCTGGGCCCGCGCGGCCGAAGGCACGGTGGCCCGCTACCGCGAGGCGATGGCCCGCGCCGGGACCGCAGGGGCCGGTCCTGTCGTCGCCGGTCCCGCCACCGGCCCGGCGCCCGGGGCCGCTCGGACGCCCGTCGCAGAAGAATCCGTCACCTCCGACCGTGAAAGCAGGGCCACGTGCTGACCGTCGACTTCTCCCGGTTCCCGCTCGCCCCGGGCGACCGTGTCCTGGACCTCGGATGCGGTGCCGGCCGGCACGCGTTCGAGTGCTACCGGCGCGGGGCGCAGGTCGTGGCGCTGGACCGGAACGGCGAGGAGATCCGCGAGGTCGCCACGTGGTTCGCCGCGATGAAGGAGGCCGGGGAGGCGCCCGCCGGGGCCACCGCCACGGCGATGCAGGGCGACGCCCTCGCCCTGCCCTTCCCCGACGAGTCCTTCGACGTCGTGATCATCTCCGAGGTCATGGAGCACATCCCCGACGACAAGGGCGTCCTCGCCGAGATGGTCCGCGTGCTCAGGCCCGGCGGCCGCATCGCGGTCACCGTGCCGCGCTACGGGCCCGAGAAGGTGTGCTGGACCCTGTCCGACGCCTACCACGAGGTCGAGGGCGGCCACATCCGCATCTACAAGGCCGACCAGCTGCTGGCCAGGATGCGCGAGGCCGGCCTGCGCCCCTACGGCACCCACCACGCGCACGCGCTGCACTCGCCGTACTGGTGGCTGAAGTGCGCCTTCGGCGTGGACAACGACAAGGCGCTGCCGGTGCGCGCGTACCACAAGCTGCTGGTCTGGGACATCATGAAGAAGCCGCTGGCGACCCGCCTCGCGGAGCGGACCCTGAACCCGTTGATGGGCAAGAGCTTCGTGGCGTACGCGACCAAGCCGCACCTGCCGCGCGCCGACGTCACGACGGCGGCCACCGCCGCCACCGCCACGACGGCCGCCGGCGCCGGGACGGCCACCCCGTGACGGCCTCCCGGACAGAACACCTCGTCCTGCCCGGGGTCCTCACCGCCGAGCAGGCCGTCGAGACCGTCGCCGGCATCCTCGCCGTGCAGCGTGAGGACGGGGCCATCCCGTGGTTCAGGGGTCACCACCTCGACCCGTGGGACCACGTCGAGGCCGCGATGGCCCTGGACGCGGCGGGCGCCCACGAGGCCGCCGAGCAGGCCTATCTGTGGCTGGCCAGGCACCAGTTGGCGGACGGATCCTGGTACGCGGCGTACGCCGACGGCGACCCGGACGACGTCACCGACCGGGGGCGCGAGACCAACTTCGTCGCCTACGTCGCCGTCGGAGTCTGGCACCACTACCTCTCCACCGGCGACGACACCTTCCTGGACCGCCTGTGGCCCACCGTGTACGCGGCCGTGGAGTGGGTGCTGCGGCTCCAGCGGCCCGGCGGACAGATCGGCTGGCGGCGCGACGACGACGGAACGCCCACCGCGGACGCGCTGCTGACCGGGTGCTCCTCCGTCCACCACGCGCTGCGCTGCGCGCTGGCCATCGCCGAGCAGCGGGAAGAACCGCAGCCGGACTGGGAGCTGGCGGCCGGCGCGCTCCGGCACGCGATCCGGCACCACCCGGAGCGGTTCCTCGACAAGGACCGCTACTCGATGGACTGGTACTACCCCGTGCTGGGCGGCGCCCTCACCGACGCCGAGGCCAAGGAGCGGATCGAGGAGGGCTGGGACCGTTTCGTCGTCCCCGGGCTCGGGGTGCGCTGCGTGGTTCCCAACCCGTGGGTGACCGGCGGTGAGTCGGCCGAACTGGCCCTGGCCCTCTGGGTGATGGGCGAGTCCGACCGCGCGCTGGAGGTGCTCCAGTCCATCCAGCACCTGCGCGATCCGGAGACCGGCCTGTACTGGACGGGGTACGTCTTCGACGACGAGGCGGTCTGGCCGGTCGAGCTGACCGCCTGGACGGCCGGCTCACTGCTGCTGGCCGTCGCCGCGCTCGGCGGCCACGAGGCCACCTGCGCGGTCTTCGGCGGCGACCGCCTCCCCCGAGGCCTCGTCCCCGACTGCTGCGCCCTGGACTGAGCGGTACGGCTGCCGGGGACGGGCCGGCCCGGTGCTGCGGATGGGGGAGGGAGAGCGGAGGCTCTCGCGGTCAGCGGCGGTGGAGGCGGTTGGCGATGGCGTGGCCGATGAAGGGGTGGGCCACGGCGGCCAGGCCGTGACCGGCGACGGCACGGGCCCACTCCTCGTCGAACGTGCTGTGTTCTCCGGGGGCACGCCCCCGGGCCCCCGGATCACGTGACCGTTGGACCCGGGAGGGGAGGCCGGTCAGCGGCGGTGGAGGCGGTTGGCGATGGCGTGGCCGATGAAGAGGTAGACCACGGCGGCCAGGCCGTAGCCGGCGACGACACGGGCCCACTCCTCGTCGAACGTGAACAGATCACGTGACCAGCCGGCCAGCCAGTTGGCCGCGTCATGGACGAACTGGACCAGATCGTTGGCCCGGTTGGCGTCCAACAGGTACATCAGAATCCAGAGTCCGAGAATCACGGCCATGATGTCCGCGATCACCGCGACGACCGTTCCGGCGGAGTTGGAGCCACTGCGATTTCGTGGGGACATGGTGTCCTTCTGGCCCCGAAACCGCGATTGAAACCCGCACAACCGTACGACCGCCCGGGCGCCGACCGCACGACGACGGCCCCCCGCCCGGAAGGGCGAGGGGCCGCGCGTGGGGCGGAGGCGGAGCGGCGGGTCAGCCGCGCTGGATGCCCGAGGTGTCCTGGAGGACACCGCGACGGCCGTCCTGCGTCTGGGCGACGAGGGCCGGGCCGCGCTGCTCGACGGCCAGGTACCAGGTACCGGGGGCCAGTTCGGCGATCGGCGTCGGCGAACCGTCCTCCGGGAACAGCGGCCGGGGCACCGGCACCGCGAACCAGAACGGCGAGAAGTCACCGGCGGGCGGCGCGGCCGGCTGACCGGGCTGCTGGCCGGCGAACGACTGACCGGGCTGGCCCGGCTGCGGCTGACCGCCGAAGCCGGCCTGCTGCGCACCCGGGTAGCCGTAACCGCCGGGCGGCTGGGCGCCGTAGGGCTGCGGGGCGGCGGGCCGGGCCGCCGGCACGAGCGCGCCCTTGAGGGCCGGAACCAGCGGGGTGGCCACCGCGGCGGCGGCCATGACCAGCGTCGCGACGAGGGCCAGGATGAGGCCGATACCGGAGTCGGGCCCGTCGGAGGACGAACCGCTGGTGACGTTGTTCGCGCCACCGGCCGGATCGAAGATGTTGCCGAGCGCGCTCCAGGCCGCGAAGACGGTGAACGCGACCCCGAACTGGCCGAGGTCCAGCCCCGCGACCTTCGGCGGCTGCGGCAGGGCACGGGACGCGACGACGAGCGCCGCGCCGATGATGCCCGCCAGTACGACACCGAGCACGACCGGGCCGCTTCCCCACAGGCTGGGGATGACGTCGTCGGGAGCACCGTCGATCGAGTAGAGGTCGAGGAACGACGCGATGAACAGCAATACCGCTGCTCCGATCACCACGCCGTCGCCTCGAGTGAGGGAGCGGATATTCACTTCAGGTCCTTCTCGGTCGTCTCGTCGTCGGCAGAGGCGTCGCTGTCACCACGTCGCCCTCGGGGCCCGGTGTGAAGCGCGGGGGTGACCCCTCATCGTGAGGACGACACTATCGTCCGCACGATCGGGCTGTCCGCCCGGATCAGGGCGTCGATCCCTACCCACGCAGGAAACTCACGATTCCCTCGGAGATTCCCTGCGCCGCTTTCTGCCGCCAGGCACCGCTGGTCAGAAGTGCCGCGTCCTTGCTATCGCGCATGTTGCCGCACTCGACGAACACCTTGGGAACTGTTGACAGATTGAGACCGCCCAGGTCCTTACGCGTGACGAGACCGGTACCGCCGCCCACGTAGTTGGACGGCCCGTTGCCGGTGACGCGTACGAAGTTGCCCGCGATGTGCTCGCCGAGGTCGCGGGACGGTCCGACGATGGCCCGGGTGTCGGCGGCGCCGGAGTTCACGGAGCCGGGCAGGATCACGTGGAAACCGCGGTTCCCGGCGCCCGAACCGTCCGCGTGGATCGACACGACGGCATCCGCCTGCGCCTCGTTGCCGATCCGTGCCCGCTCGTCGATGCACGGCCCGAACGGCCGGTCGTCGTCCTGCGTCAGCCTCACCGTGGCGCCCTGCTCCTCGAGGAGCGCGCGCATCCGGTGGGCGACGTCCAGGGTGAACTTCGCCTCGGTGAAACCGTCGTTGGTGGACGTACCGGTGGTGTCGCACTCCTTGGAGTGGGTCCCGATGTCCACCTGGCGGTTGATCTCGGCGGTGTGCTGGAAATTGCCCGGGTTGTGCCCGGGGTCGATGACCACGACCTTCCCCTTGAGCGCCCCGGTCCCGGCCGGCGCGGACGCGGACGGGGAGGAGGAGGTGGAGGGGGAACCGGAGTCGGGGGAGGCGCTCGGCCTCTTGCCGTCCGGGTCGCCGTTCCCGCCCGGCCCACCCGACGGCGAGGCGCCGGCGGAGGAGGGTGCGCCGGAGGACGCCGAGGCGGACGCCCCGGCCGACGTACTCGCCTCGCCCCCGTCGTCGCCCGACCCGCCCACGGTCGCGTAGACGGCCCAGCCGAGCAGCGCGCCCGGTACGAGCGCGGCGAGCGCCACGGTCAGCGGTCCACGCCGGAAGCGGCGGGACCGCGGCGGATCGAAGTCGGGCCCTGTGTACGACACGCAGCCACCCTAACGGCCACCCGTACCGCCCTCGTCCCGATCGGGCGGCGTTCACCGCCCGCGGTGTCGACGGCCGGGCGGCACCCGTCTCAGATCCCGTCTCCCGTGCGGCGCAGGACGCGCAGCGAGTCCGTCGCCGGGAGTTCCGTGAAGGCGCCGGAGGCCAGGGCGCGGAGGTAGACGCGGTACGGGGCCTGGCCGGTGAACTCGTCGGCCGGGTCGGGGAAGACGTCGTGGATGACGAGGAGACCGCCCTCGGCGACGTGCGGGGCCCAGCCCTCGTAGTCGGCCGCGGCGTGCTCGTCCGTGTGGCCGCCGTCGATGAAGACCAGGGCGAGGGGGGAGTTCCACAGGGCCGCGGCCTTGGGGGAGCGGCCGACCAGGGCGACCACGTGGTCCTCCAGGCCCGCCCGGTGGAGCGTGCGGCGGAAGGCGGGGAGGGTGTCCATCACGCCCAGCTCGGGGTCGACCGTCTCCGGGTCGTGGTACTCCCAGCCCGGCTGCTGCTCCTCGCTGCCCCGGTGGTGGTCCACCGTGAGCGCGGTGACCCCGGCCTGGCGGGCGGCACCGGCGAGCAGGACCGTGGAGCGGCCGCAGTAGGTGCCGACCTCCAACAGCGGAAGACCCAGCCGTCCCGCCTCGGCCGCCGCCGCGTACAGGGCCAGGCCCTCGCCGACGGGCATGAAGCCCTTCGCCGCCTCGAACGCGGCCAGGACCTCGGGCTCGGGTGCCGGGGAGTCCGGCGTCGGCGTCGGGGTCGGCATCGGTTCCGGCGTCCTCTCGGTCGTGTGTCCTGGATGCATGGCCCGGGGCGCATGTCCTGAGCGCATGCCCAGGGTGCCCATGCTGCCGTACCGCCTGCCGTGCGGTTCGGCAGGGGTACCGGCGAGGAGTGCCGGGGAGGAGCGGCACCGGCCCGGCGGTCAGGCCGAGACCGGTCCGCGCAGGGCCTGCCCCGCGCGCTCCAGGTGGGCGTCCTCCTCGCTGCTCGCGCGCAGCCGCAGGGTGTTCGACGGGCGCCGGCCGGGGATGAACAGGGCCAGCACCAGGCCCACGGTCACCGCCGCCGTCGCGATCAGGAAGGAGAGGCGGAAGCCGTGCATGCTCGGGACCTCCGTCCCGCCCACCGTGTTCGCCGTACTGGCCAGCACCATCCCGACGACCGCGCTCGACACCGACGTACCGATCGAGCGCATCAGGGTGTTGAGGCCGTTGGCCGCGCCCGTCTCCGAGGCCGGGACCGCGCCGACGATCAGCGCGGGCAGGGAGGAGTAGGCGAGCCCGATGCCCGCGCCGATGACGACGGAGATGACGACGGGCCCCCAGACCGCGTGCAGCAGGCCCAGGCCGCCGCCGTAACCGGCCCCGATGATCAGCAGGCCCAGGACGAGGGTGACCTTGGGCCCGTAGCGGGCGGACAGGCGGGCGTAGACGGGGGCCGTGAACATCATCGTCACACCCAGCGGCGCCACGCACAGACCCGCCACCACCATCGACTGGCCGAGGCCGTACCCGGTGGAGGAGGGGAGCTGGAGCAGCTGGGGCAGTACCAGGGAGATGACGAAGAAGGAGACGCCGATCATGATCGACGCGAGGTTGGTGAGGAGGACCTCGCGGCGGGCGCTGGTGCGCAGGTCCACCAGGGGTGCGGACACCCGCAGTTCCATCAGGCCCCAGAGCAGGAGCACCACGACCGCCGCCCCGAACAGGCCGAGCGTGGTCCCGGAGGTCCAGCCCCAGTCGCTGCCCTTGGTGAGGGGCAGGAGGAAGAGGACGAGACCGGCGGACAGGCCCAGCGCGCCCGGCAGGTCGAAGGTGCCGGGCGCGCGGGCCGGGGACTCCGGTACGAGGGTCAGGGTGAGCGCGATGGCGAGGACGCCGAGGGCGGCCGCGCCGAAGTAGAGGGCGTGCCAGTCGGAGTTCTGGGCCACCAGCGCGGCGGCGGGCAGCGCGAGACCGCCGCCGACGCCTATCGAGGAACTCATCAGCGCCATCGCGGAACCCAGCCGCTCCGGGGGCAGCATGTCGCGCATCAGCCCGATGCCGAGCGGGATCGCGCCCATCGCGACGCCCTGGAGCGTACGGCCCGCGATCATCAGCAGCAGGTCGCTGGTGAGCGCGCTGACGAGCGCGCCGGCCACCATGACCGAGAGGCTGACGACCAGCATGCGCCGCTTGCCGTAGAGGTCGCCCAGGCGGCCCATGATGGGGGTGGCGACGGCACCGGAGAGCAGCGTCGAGGTCAGGACCCACGTGGCGTCGCCGGGCGTGGTGTCCAGCAGGCGCGGCAGATCCTTGATCACCGGGACGAGCAGGGTCTGCATCACCGCGACGACGATGCCCGCGAAGGCGAGCACCGGGACCACGGCCCTCCCCGCCCCGCCCACCCCGCCCGCTCCGCCCGCGGGACGGCCGTTCGTCGACTGCGTCATGTAAAGGGGCCTCCAGGCCGGGAAGGTGAGGTCGGCACGGGACACGACGTGCCGGATACGTGGGTACGGAACCTGTGTGCCGGGGCAACTATTCCGATGCTTTGGCATACTAATGATTTCTTGACCAATCCTTGGGCTCGCCCGGCGAAATCCCGGTGCAAGGGGTGCCGGACGGTTGAGACCATGACACCCATGCTCAGAGTCCCGGACGCCGCCACCGCCCGCGCACCCCGCCGCCGTACGCCGCCCCCGTGGCTGGCGGTGGTGCTCGCGTGCGTCGGGCAGTTCCTCGTCGTGCTCGACATCTCCGTGGTCAATGTCGCGCTGCCGTCGATGCGGACCGGCCTCGGGCTCAGCGAGCAGGGACTGCAGTGGGTGGTGAACGCGTACTCGATCGCCTTCGCCGGGTTCATGCTGCTCGGCGGACGCGCCGGTGACCTCTACGGGCGCAAACGGATGTTCCTCGTCGGCCTCGGCCTGTTCACGCTGGCCAGCCTGGCGGGCGGGCTGGCCCAGGACGACTGGCAGCTGCTGCTGGCGCGGGCCGTGCAGGGGCTCGGGGCCGCGGTCCTGGCGCCGTCCACCCTCACCCTCGTCACCTCGGCGGTTCCGGAGGGCCCCGCGCGGGCCCGCGCCATCGCGACCTGGACCGCCGTCGGCGCGGGCGGCGGCGCGGCCGGCGGTTTCGTCGGCGGGCTCCTTGTGGAGACCCTGTCGTGGCGGTGGGTACTGCTGATCAACGTGCCGATCGGGGTGCTGGTGCTGGCCGGCGCCGCCTGGTGGCTGGCGGAGGGCCGGGCCGGCGACGGACGGCGGCTCGACCTGCCCGGCGCGCTGCTCGTGACGGCCGGCCTCGCCACCCTGGCCTTCGGCATCTCCCAGACCGAGGCCGAGGGATGGACGGCGCCGCCCACCCTGGTGCCGCTCGGCGCCGGACTCGCCCTCATCGCCCTGTTCCTCCTCGTCGAGGCACGGGCCAAGGCCCCGCTGATGCCGCTCGGACTGTTCCGGGTGCGGTCGGTGTCGTCGGCGAACGTGGCGATGTTCCTGAGCGGCGCCGCCATGTTCTGCATGTGGTTCTTCATGACCCTCTACGCCCAGAACGTCCTCGGCTACACCCCGCTCCAGGCCGGCTTCGCCCTGGTGCCCAGCTCGCTCGCCGTGGTCGTCGGTTCCAAGATCGCGCCGCGGCTGATGCGTGCCGCCGGGGCACGGACCGTGGCCGTGCTCGGCACGCTCGTCGCGCTGTCCGGCTTCGCCTGGCAGTCGACGATGACGGCCGACGGCGCGTATCCGACGGCGATCCTGTTCCCCGGCATCCTGATGATGCTGGGCGCGGGCCTCGCCGGGACCCCGCTCGCCGCGCTCGCGACCTCCGGCACCGCGCCGGAGGAGGCCGGCCTGGTCTCCGGCCTGATCAACACCTCGCGCACGATGGGCGGTTCGCTCGGCCTCGCCGTCCTCTCGACGATCGCGGCGGCCCGTACGGGAGGCAGCACCACCCCGGAGGCCCTGACCGAGGGCTACGCCCTCGCCTTCCGTACCGGAACGGTGATCCTGGCGGCCGGCCTGGTCCTGATGTGGCTGTGGCTGCCCCGGAAGGCCGCGGCGGCCCACTGAGTTCGCCGGCGGAGGTGCCGGGGCCCGGACGCGTGTGAGGCACGGACAGCTGAGCGGCCCCGCTCGTCGTGCGACGAGCGGGGC
>NZ_JBHXQZ010000065.1:0-46790 GCF_042717095.1 Streptomyces sp. NPDC058632
AGGAGTGCGAGCTGGTTGAGTGCGGTGGTGATGTGGCTGGTCCAGGGCCAGTGCCGGGCCGGGCGGAGGATCTGCCTGCGGCCGGTGGTGACGAGCTGTCCGGCCGGGGTGAAAAGACGGAGCCGCAGTCGGCGGGGCTCCCAGAGCCCGGCCTTGCCGGTCAGGGCGAACAGGGCCAGGAGGAGGCGTCGTTGGAGGACTGCGCGGTCGATGCGCTCGTACGCGGCGACCGAGGCGAACTCGTCGGTGAAGCCGGTGTCGAAGTCGGCGTTCTTGAGCACGTCCAGGAGGTCGAGCACGCCCCAGCGGCGTACGACCTCGTCCTTGAGCGCCGTCAGGCCGGTGGGCTCGTCCAGCTTCGGAACCTTGATCCACGGTTCCCCGTGCCGGGCGGTGACCTTCACCCCGCCCGCCGAACCGTCCGCGAGCGCCCCGGACAGCCGGTCGAGGGCCTCGGTCATCCGCCGCTTCAGGTCGATGATGAACGCCCCGGGGTCCGTGGGCTGGCGGATCGCCGCGTAGTGCACGGTGCGGGTGGCCTCGAAGTCTCCGGGCAGGTCGTCCTCCGGGTTGCACCACCGCCTCCCGCCCTCGACATAGATCTCCCGGCGCCGGATCGCGTCCCGCAGCGCCACCAGGACACACAGCTCGTACGGGATCCGCTCGACCTTGCCTTTGTCGTCCACGACGGCCTCATGCCAGTCCCTGCGAACGACCCCGTCCATCGGCACCACGTCGCCGGCGTCGTAGAAACGCGTCTTGCCATCGACGTCGGCGTACTTCTCCAGCAGCGCGAGCGCGTCCGTCACCGGCCGGTAGGCGGTGTTGTTGCACCTGAAGCCCAGCGTCCGCAGCAGCGGCGGCAGCATCTGCCGGTAGTAGTTGCTGTACGACGAGCGCAGCGTGGTGCGAACCTTGGCCTTGAAGACCTTCTCGTTCGCCTTCGCCTCCGCGACCAGGTCGCGCAGCGTTTTCTCCCCGACCACCGGATACAGGGCCGTACGCACGATCTCGTCCGGCTTGCCGATCGCCGCGTCCGCCAGCCGGAAGAGGATGCCCTCCTTGCCGCGGACCTTCTTCAGCTCGGCCGTGAGCTGCCTCTCCACCCGGCGCTCGGCACGGGCGTTGATCTTCTGCACCAGGGCGATCAGCAGGTCCACCAGGGCATCGGTGATCTCCGTCTGCCGGGACGAACACAGCGCCGCGAGCAGCGTGATCCGCACGTCCTCGGCGGTGTCACGGAAGTCCGAGGGGTACATCTTGATCGCCCGCGCCCGCCATGCGGCCAGCAGTTTCTCCGAGCAGTCCGCGAACAGCCCCTCTGGCAGCCCGAGTTTCCGCACGTCGTTCAGCTTGGTGATCTCCGTCAGCAGCGACTCCAGGCCGACCGCTCCCGGGTCCCGCTTGAGCAGCGCCAGCAGGGCGGCGCCGTCCTCGTTGCCGTCCGCTACCAGCTCCAGCAGCTGGGCCACCCCGACCTCACCCAGGCGCTCGATGGCCCGCGCACAGAACGCGGCCTCCCACCGGTTACGGGCCGCGACCAGTACCTTCTCGATCCGGGTCCGTCCCGGCGGCTCGATGCTCCGCGCCCGGCACTCGACCAGCAGGGCCTCCCGCTGCCGGTCCTCCACCAGCTCGACCGGACAGACCTCCTTGGCCAGCCACACCGCGAGCTGCTCTTCGTCCTCCAGCGTCGCCGGCCGGAACCCCAGAGCCTCCCGGACCTGCGCCCGGTGGTACTCGGCGGTCCGGCCCGTCAGGAAGTACTTCCCGAAGTCGGCGGCCGGGACCTTCACCAGCCCGGCCACGTACTCCACCGCGACCTGCGGGACCTCTTCCAGAAGATTCGGGAACCGACCCTCCAGCTCGAAGAACTTCAGCAGCAGACTGAAGCCGAGCCGCGTCGCCCCGGTCTTGTTGGCCACCAACTTCCAGTCGCCGTCCACCAGCGTCCAGCTCGCCAACAGCTCTTCCGGCGACCACTCCTGACGCACGCCCGCCCCTCCCCGTACCAACCTCGATCGAGTCACTCGATCGGCCCAATGAGGGGCCCGGTACCAGGGAAACGGGCTGTCTGACGACGCGAAAGCTACCCGCCGGTTACCTTGCGGCCGGTGTCTGAGCTAGGACACCGGGGCCTGGTCCGGGCGATGTGCGGCACGTCGCCGAGGTGGTCCCAGTGGGAGTGGCTGACCAGGACGAGCTCGGGGCGGCCGATGTGCGCGTCGACGACCTCCGGCAGGGTCCGCAGGCGGGTTCCCGGGTCGAAGGCGCCGTCGAAGAGGCCCGTGGAGAAGCGGGTGAGGTACGGACCGAAGAGCACGGTCCGGTCGCCGACGTCGATGCGCCAGCCTGCGGTACCGAGCCAGCGGAACGACACCGAGCCGGCGGCCGCCTTCCTGCTTTGGGTTTCGGACGCGGCGGCCGTGGCGGTCGCGGCCGGGATCAGCGGGGCGGTCGCGCCGAGCGCGGCGCCGCGCAGCACCGTACGACGGTCGAGGCCTGCGAAACGTGTTTCCCTGGTCATGGCGCCAGCAGATCAGGGCGTGAACTCCCGTGTCCAAGACCGGAATTCGGCTGGACCGATAGGCGAACACATATGCGCCCCGGTCGGGTCGGGTCGGGTCGGGTCACCGACGGTCGCCCCGGAGGAAACCGACCGCGATTTCGGCGGCCCTGCCCATCGCGGCGTCCACCGTGGGGCGGGACGCCGCCAGGTCGTGCGTCCGCGCGAAGACGGCGATCGCGTAGCACCCGCCGTCGGGGTAGCGGACGACGCCCGCCTCCATGTGCAGCCCCGGCAGGGTTCCGGTCTTGGCCGCGACCGCCACGCCGTCCGGGAAACCCGACACCAGCCGGTGCCGGAAGACCTGACGCTCCATCAGATCCTGTACGAACGCGCAGGCCTCGGACGGGCCGGCGGCGTCGGTCCAGATGAGCCGGAGCAGCCGGGTGATCTCGCGGGGAGTGCTCGCCGTGGTGTGGCGGGGATCCAGCACGGCCAGCCGCCTCTTGCGATCGTCCGGCAGGGCGGGGTAGCGGACGGCGAAGTCCCGCTCGTCGCGCGCCCCGACCTCCGCGAGCATCGACTCCAGCAGGTCTCGCGGTCCGCCCACGATCCTGGTCCGCTCCAGGCCGAGTTCCGCCGCGAGCAGCCGTACGGTGTCCAGGCCCACGCGGCTCAGCAGCAGGTCGGCCGCCGAGTTGTCGCTGACCGACATCGCGAAGTGGGCGAGGTCGCGCAGTGACAGTTCGACGTCGTCCAGGCAGCCGGCGGTTCCCCAGCCGCCGAGCCGGTCGGCCGCGGTCACCCGTACCCGCTCCCGCGGGTCCAGCTGGCCGGCGACGGCCTGCCGGGCGAACTCCAGCACCAGCAGCACCTTGAAGATCGAGGCGATCACGACGGGGTCGTCGGCGCCGACGCCGACCTCGCACCCACCCGACTCCGCACCGGCCCCCGCGCCGGCGGCCTCCGCACCCGCGTGCACCGGGATCCCGTGCACCGGGATCCCGTGCACCTGCCCTTCGGCCCGCGCCTCGGCGAAGACCTGCCGGATCCGGACATCAGTGCGGGCAGGGACACGGGAATGGTCGTCGGTCACTGCTTCCCCCCGGCCATCGGCCTGCTCCGGCGCGGCCTTCCCGTACGGCCCTGCGTGCGGCCCTTGCGTGCCGTCTTCGCGTGCGGCTTTCACCTGCCGCCTTCGCGTAGGGTCATGACCGTGGATCTCTTGCGCCACTTGCGTCTTTTCATCACCGTAGCCGACGAGTTGCACTTCAGCCGGGCCGCCGAGCGGCTGGGCATGGCGCAGCCGCCGCTCAGTCAGGCGATCCGCAGGCTGGAGAAGGAACTCGGTGCGGAGCTGTTCGACCGCTCGCACCGCGGCGTCCGGCTGAGCGCCGCAGGGGCGGCGTTGCTGGACGAGGCCCATGAACTCCTCGCCCGGGAGAAGAGGTTGCGCACGCTGGCCCGCCGCGCCGCCGACGGCGGCCTCGGCACGCTGCGCGCGGGCGTACCGCCGGACACCACGGCGGCCGTGCTGTCCGCCCTGCTCGCCGTCTGTGCGGACCACGCTCCCGGGCTGTCCGTGGACCTTCAGGAGGTCACCACCGAGGAGCAGGTGCGGCTGCTCTCCTCCGGCGGACTGGACGTCGGACTCGTGCACCATCCGGTCGACGCGACCGAGCTGCGGCTCGGACCCGAGGTCTCGCTGGACCTGGGTGCCGTCCTGCCGCGTACGTCACCGCTGGCCCGGCTGCCGGAAGTGGCACTCGGCGAGCTCTCCGGACACGACCTGGTCCTCTTCCCCCGGGCGCAGGCGCCCGGCTGGTACGACCGGATCCTCGAGGTGTGCCGCGCGGAGGGCTTCGTACCCGGCCGGATCCGGCACGCGTCGAACCCCGAGTTCCTGCTCGCGCTGGTGACGGCGGGGCACGGTGTCGCCTTCGACCAGGGCCCGGTGGCCCGCAAGGAACCCCGCGTCGCCTGGCGGCCCCTGGCCGACCGCCCCCTCACCCAGCGCATCGGCGGCGCCTGGCCCACCGGCCGCGGAGCGCACCCGGCCGCCGGCCGCTTCGCCGACCTCGCGGCCGACATCCTGGCCCGCAACCACACCGCGACCGCGTACCGCTCCCCTGCCCCACGGCCGCCGGACGACTACCCGCGGCCTTGGTCGGTGGTGTACGGCTGACCGTCCGGCACGTCCGCACGCACGTCCGCGCGAGGCCGTCGGCCGGTCAGGCTCGGGACCCGCCCGGCCCGTTGAAGGTGATCCCCGAGAAGTCGCGTCCCTGCAGCACCGGGCCGTTCACCGTGCCGCCACTGATGGTGTTGGTCGTCCTGCCGTCCCCCGTCCGCAGGGCTTGCGCCTGCTGGTGCCATTGCGTCAACGAGCCTCGGAAGGCGGGGTCGTGTTCCGCGCGGAGCGCGAGGGCGTCCCGCAGTGAGCGAGCCCGTTCGGGGTCCTGCGGCTCCCGGGTGAACAAGGCGAGCTCGGCCTCACCCGTCACCGTGGGTACGGCGTCGCCCTCTTCGGCTTCGTCGGCCCCACGCCCTCTTCCCACCAGGTCCGTCAACCCCGTCCACAGCTGCCTTCCCGCCTCACCGGCCGCTCCGGTCGCGAGGGCGACCAGCAGTCCCACGGAGATCGGATCCACGGCGACCTCAACCCCTTCCACTCCCAGGCGACATGGGAAGCAGTCAAAGCGCCGTCCTTCCCGGCGCACAAGCACAATTCCGGCAATGTCCTGAAGACCCGTCCCGCCGCGGACGTGTCTGCGGGGGTGCGGGCGGGACGCCCCCGAGGCGGCGGTGCCGGCCCGCGGGTTCACGGACCGGCACCGCCGCCCAGCGGTCAGCCGGCCATCACGGGACCCGCCGTGTCCCTCAGCACGACGTACCCCATACACACATAGGTGGTTGCGAGAGCAATGTACGGGCGAAACGCGATGCGCTTGCGCCTACGGGGTCCGCCGGTGCGGTTTTCATCTTGCGTGCGCAACACTTACTCTTTGCTCCTTGAGCCTGAAGTTCCTGGAGTGAGAGTGCCCCCGTCACACCCTCTTGTGCGACGGTTCCGCAGCCGCGCGACCCCTGGTCGGCGTCACTGTCGTCACCGCGTTGCACAGTAATAGCCGGATTCCCCTTCTCACGCAATTCGGCTCACGGCCGCGGCACCTGGGACATCGGTTACGCCGGGCGCAGCAAGTCGCACCGAGGTATCGCGCCGCCGCGCAACCGCGACGGCGGCGGACTACGCTTCGCGGGCGCCGAGCCGGTGGCACGCCTGCCCCAGCGCCCGCGACGCACGCTCCTCCTCGGCACGGGCGCCGATGCCTCGGCTGACCGACAGGCTGTCCTCCAGGTGGCCGACGGCCCGCGCCAGGTCGCCCAGGTCCTGCTCCGCCAGCGCCAGGTCGTAGAGGATGTCGGCTTCTTCACGTGCGGCTTGCGCTCGGCGCGCCAACGCGAGAGCGGCGACATGCGCGGGCAGGGCCCGCTCGGGGCGACCGGCCGCGCGATGGGCCGCACCCGTTCCGCTGAGCGCGATCGCCTCTCCCCGCAGGTCTCCTATGCTCCGCAGCACCCGCAGAGCGCTTTCGTAGAGCGTGAGGGCCTCTTCCGCGAGGGCGGGAGATCTCCTTTCCTCCCCGAGAATGGTCAGAACGCTCGCCAGGTTCATGTGGAGCGTGGCGTGATCCCCCTTGCTCCCCATCCCCACAGCCACACCGATCGCTTCTCGGTAGGTCCTCTCCGCGGCTTCGGGATCGCCCGTCCTTTGCTGCAGTTCTCCTATGTTGTTCAGTGTGCGATATCTTCCCCGGTCGTCTCCGATGCCGGTGAAACCGGAAAGGGCGGACCGGAACGATTCCATCGCTTCCCGATTCTGCCCCATGTGGAGTTCGGTAATACCCAACAGATTATGACTGCGCGCCACATGTAAAAGGTTTCCCGTTTTCAAGTGAAAAGGAAGAGTCTTCTTCAACAGGGACTGCGCCAGCTCGTACTGCCCTGTCTGCCACAACGGCATCGCCAGCTGACGCACGCACTCACCCTCGAGTTCGAAGTCCCGGAGGGCGCGTGCCACGTCCAGCGCCTCGCGGGCTGCCGCCAGGCCTTCCCCGAACCGGCCGCTGTGCGTGTGCACGACGCCGAGGTCGAGCAGGGCCCGCGCCCGCGCCGGCTCGTCGCCGACCGCCCTCCAGTGCGTGACGGCCCGGCGCAGCAGCGGTTCGGCCAGGGAGAGGTGTCCCTCCATGTCGAGAAAACCTGCCAACACATGGACTGTTTTGGCCAGTTGACGTTCCGAACCATGATGGCGCGTCCAGTCCAACGCATCCAGCAGATTGGCGCTCTCGGTGATCAGCCATTGCTCGGCCGCGTGGGGGGCGGATATCTCCGGTCCCCGCGTGACAGAAACACCGGTGGTGTCCACGTCGATGCGGGAACGGTACGGATAGGCCAGTCGGTCGGCACGGTCCGCGACGCGCACATAGTGATCCACCAGAGCACGTACCGCCTCCCGGGAGTCCTCCTCCGTATCCACGTCCGAATCCGCGTCCGAATCCACGTCCGATTCGGTCCCGGACAGTGATCGCGTGAACACCCGCAGAAGATCATGCATGGTGAAACGGTGCGGGGAGGGCTCGGAAATGAGGTGGTGGGCGAGGAGTTCCTCCAGGATGCGCTCGGCCACGTCGACGGTGAGACCGGTCAGCACCGCCACCGCGTCCGGCCCGAACTCCGCCCCGAAGTGCAGGCCGGCCCTGCGGAAGACCAGCCGCTGCAAGGAGTCCAACGAGCGGTACGACAGCGCGAACACGTGCGTGATCGACCGTTCACCGTCACGGATCTCGGACAGCCGTCCGTCCCCGCTGCCACCGGTCAGCTGTCCGAGGAGGTCGGATGTGCTCCATGAAGGACGGGCGAGGAGGCGGCTCGCGGCGATCTCGATGGCCAGGGGTAATCGGCCACAGATACGGACGATCTCCTCGATGTCGGACGTCCGGGTGTCGCGTCGCTCGCCGAGCCGCTGTTCGAAGAGGGCGACCGCGTCGCCGTGCGGCAGCACGTCCAGGGACACCGGTCGTACGCCCGGAAGCCCCGGGAGACGGTGCCGGCTGGTCACGACGACCACCGTCGGGGACGCCCCGGGAAGCAGCGGCCGCACCTGCGCGGCACCGGCCGCATCGTCCAGGATCACCATCATGCGGCGGTCCCGCACCCTGGTGCGCCAGAGCGCGACCAGTTCGTCGAGGCCCTGCGGGAGTTCCTTGGCGTCCATGCCGATCAGGCGCAGCAGTTCGGCCAGGGCACGCTCGGGAGCCAGTGCCGACCGGTCCACGGCATGTCCGCCGAGGTTCAGGAAGAGGCACCCGTCCGGAAAGCGGTCTCGCAGTGCGTGCGCCGCGTGGACGGCGAGCGCCGTCTTGCCCACGCCCCCCATGCCGTCGATCGCCTCGACGGTGACGACCACGCCCGGTGTACCGCTTCCCTCCAGGAGGGCGGAGGTGAGCCGCCGCAGCTCGTCGCGCCGCCCGACCCACGGAACGTCACGCGGCAGATTGTCCGGTGTGGGGGCGATGGCAGGGGTGGGGACCGCGGGCGCGGCAGGAGGACGGTCGTCCGGCCGGGGCGGGATGTGCCTGCCGGTTCCGGTGTGCTCCAGCAGTGCCGCCGCCGGGGCCCCGGCCAGAATTCCCTGCTGGACCCGGTGCAGCCGGCGGCCCGCGTCGATGCCGATGTCGCGGATGACCCGCTGCCGTGTCCGCTGCAGCAGCCTCGTCGCCTCGGCCGTGCGGCTGCTGCCGTGCAGCGCGAGCGCCAGCTGCTCGACCAGCGCCTCGTCGACCGGGTGCTCCCCGGCCAGGGGCAGCAGTACCTGCACCGCCTCGGTGAACCTGCCTGCCCCGGCGAGTATCCCGGCACGGTTCTTGGCCGCGGCCAGACTCTTCTCCCCGAGGGCGGCCCGCAGCTGTCCGGCCCAGGGAGTCGCGATCCCGGCGAGAGGTTCCCCGCGCCAGAGCTCGTCCGCCCGGTCGAGGAGGCGCAGGGCCGCCTCCTGGTCACCGGCAGCGGTCAGGGAACGGGCCTGGTCGACGCAGCTCGTGTAGCGGCGCAGGTCCACACACCCCGGATCGATGTTCAGGACGTAGGAGTTGGTACGGCTGGCGATCGCGGGAGCGTCCGTACCCGCGATCCGCAGGGCCCTGCGGATGCGCGACACATGGGCGTGCAGGGCTTCCCTGGCCTTGACCGGCGGATTCTCGTCCCAGATCCGGCGGATCAGGGTATCCACGCCCACGGTGCGGCCGGCGTCCCAGGCGAGGACGGCCAGGGCGAGGCGGGTCTTGGTGGAACCGAGATCACTGCTTCGGCCGGCGGCCCGCACTTCGACCGGTCCCGAGAGTCGAATCGAGATCTCCACCAGCGTCCTCCCGCCGGTACCGCCTCCCCCTGCCGGACTTCAAGGGTGTCATGACCTCACCAAAAGAGACCGCCTGGTGCCCTTTTAAGTCCAGAATTGAATGATTGCTCAGGGACCTTGTTCCGTTACTCCCCGGAGTGGGGAGGGGTTCTTCAGTACACCGCGGCGGGCAGCACCGCCGTGCATACGCCGAAAAGGCGCTCATCCGGCGGCGGAAGGAGCCACCTACGTGCCAGCCCCCCAGTACGACAGAGCGGCGGCGCTGTCGTCGGCCATGGCCGCGTGCGCGGCCGACCGGGAGTCACCGGCATGGCGCGAACTGACCCACGCCGTACGAGCCGCGGTCCGGGCGGATCGAGCGAGGGGCCGGACCGCGGCTCCGGCATCGGACCAGACCGTGGCCCTGCTCTGGTCCCTGGTGGCGCCGCCGGGCGCGGAGCCGGGCGCGGCTCCCACGGCGCTGCAGCGACTGGCCGCACGACTGGACGACCTGGCCTCGCGCGATCCCGACACCGAAAGGGCTCTGACGGACTGGTTACGACGCCACCCTCCCGCCCCGGCCGACTCCGGTCCCACCAACGTCATCGGCGGGACGGCCGTACTGCACGGCCCGAGCGTGCAGGCCCGGGACATCCACGGCGGTGTCCACATCCACCAGACTCCCGGACCCGCCGCCGCCGCCCGTCAACCGCTGCCCGTCCCACGGCAGCTGCCTCCGTCGAACAGACACTTCCTGGACCGCGAGGACGACAGGCGTGCCCTGGACGACCTGCTGGCCCGGCGTTCCCCGCATGCCTCCCCCCTCGTGGTGGTCAGCGGATTCGCCGGTGTCGGGAAGACCGCCCTCGTCTCGCGCTGGCTGCACCAGCACGAGAGCCGTTTCCCCGACGGCCACCTGTACGCCGACCTGGGTGGGCACGCTGCCGACGGGGAATCCGGTCCCGCCGCGCCCGCCACCGTCCTGGAGGGGTTCCTCTTCGCACTCGGAGCCCGCTCGATCCCTGCCCCCACCGCACAGAGGTCGGCGCTGTGGCGTTCGGTGACCTCCGGACTGAGGCTGGCCGTCTTCCTGGACAACGCCTTCACGGCGGCCCAAGTACGCCCTCTCCTGCTCGGTTCATCCACCGGGCTCACCGTGGTGACCGCCAGAAGCCACCTCACCGGACTGCGCGTCGACGGCGCGGCCGTACACCACCTGGACGCCCTCCCACCGGAGTCGGCCGTCGAACTCCTCGCCCTCGGCGGTGGCCGGCGCGTCGCGCACGAGCCCGCCGCCGCGCGCGAAGTGGTGGCGCTGTGCGGCCGGTTGCCGCTCGCCGTCGCCCTGGCCTCCGCCCAACTCGCCGTCCGCCCCCACCGTTCCGTGTCCGCCCTCGCCGAGAGCCTGGCCCGGGGCGGGGGACCACTCGACGCGCTGCACATCGAGGGGGAACCTGTGATGCGTACGGCACTGGACACCTCGTACGACCTGCTGCCCGACGACGGCGCGACGCTCTACCGGCGGATGGGGCTGCTGCCCACGGACCGCTACGACCACTTCATGCTGTCCGCGGTCGCCGACGACGCGATCGCCGCCGGCGCGGACGCTTCCACCGGCGTGGCCGTCGACCTGGCCGTCGACGCCCTCGTGGAGGCGAGCCTCCTGGAGGAGACCGGTCCGGGAACGTACCGCTTCCACGACCTGGTCCGCCCGCACGCCCGTCGCCTCGGCGAGGAGGAAGAGGCGAAGGAGGGGAACGCCGGGCGGCGTGGGCGCACGCTGCGCCGGTTCGTGGACTGGTGCCTCGCCACCGCGACCGTCGCGGAGGGCATGCTCACCCCCAGCCACCGCATGGCGCATCCGGACGGCGCCCCCGCCGCCGAGCCGGCCGTCGCCCCTACTCCGCTCGCCGGCCCGGAGGAAGCCCTGGTCTGGCTCGACACGCATCGAGGCAGTCTGATGGGCGCCGTACGGCACTGCGCCCGAGTGGGGTGGGACACCTCCTGCTGGCAGTTGACGGACCGGGCATGGCCGCTCTTCCTGCGGCTGCGCCCCTCCGAGATGTGGATCGAGGCGCACCGCCTCGGCCTCGACGCGGCACGCCGGAGCGGCTCCAGGCAGGGTGAGGGCCGCATGCTGACCTCCGGCGCGATCGGCCTGCGCGACGCCGGGCAGTACGACGAAGCGGCCGCCTGGTACCGGCGGGCTCTCGATCACGCCACCGCGGACGGTGACGTACGGCAACAGGCCCAGGCCGTCAACGGGCTCGGGCACATCGGCCTGCTGACCGGGCGTCTGGACGAGGCGCACGCGCACTTCGAACACGCCCTGCGGCTGCGGGAGTCGATCGGTTACCGGCGGGGAGTCGCGCTCTCCCGCATGCGTCTCGGTGAAACCGCCCTGGCGGGCAACGCCTTCGGTGCGGCGGCCGGGCACCTGCGACAGGCGTACACCGAGCTGGAGTCGCTGGCGGAGGACTACGAGGCGACTCGTGCACTGGCGCTCCTCGGCCATGTCCTGGTCGAGGACCACGACCAGGACGAAGGCACCCGGCGGCTGCGCGAGGCGCTGGCGAGGTTCCGTGAGGGCGGTACCCGGTCCCGGCACTGGGAGGGGCGCTCCCTGGAATGGCTCGGCCGGGCCGCGGAGTCCCGGGGCGACACGGAGGAAGCCGGCCTCTGTTACGAGGCCGCCCGCGACCTCTTCCAGCGGGTGAACCCCGTCGACGCCGAACGCGTCGAGGCCCGGCTGCGGCACCTGTGACCGTGCCGCAGCCGGTGCGTTCCGCCCGGACGGTCAAGGGACCCCGTACGGCCGCACGGAGCGCAGGGCCCGCAGCGACCCTCCCGCCGCGGACCAGGCGTGCACGGCCGACGCGGCGACATGCGGCGGAGCGCGAAAACAGCCCACCGCCGACGCCGGAGCCCCCTCTGCTCCCGCTCCCCCTCCTGCCTCTGCTCCTGCTCCTGCTCCTGCTCCTGCTCCTGCTCCCTGCCGCGCGTACCCCACACCGCCGGCCGCGTCCCGTACGCCGATCACACAGCCCCCGTCGCCGTCGGGCACGGCAGCGACGAGGCACCCCGGATGACGGATGAGCAGGTGGCTCACGCGGTGGCGGGCCGCCGCCACCGGCAGCGGCGTCGGGCTCACGAGCACATCGGCGCACTCCGCCAGGCCCGCCGCGCACGGAGCGTCGGGGTCGGCCCGCAGGTGCACGTCGCACGCCGCACCCCGGCCCGGCAGATACGGATACGCGTGCGGGCCCGGGAACCGGTGGTCCGACACCACGGGGACCAGGAGATCGAGACGGACCAGGGCCGGTACCCGTCCCGAGGCCGACGGCCGCCAGGAGACGGACGCGAGGACGGAGACCGGAAGCAGCCGGGCGTCCGGACGCGGTCCGGCACAAGTCCGTGCCGGTCCCAGACGCACGGTCGCCCACACGGGCTGCGGAGCCTCTCCCGTTTCGGTTTCCACCGCTACGCCACCCCCACGTCGGCGGCGGCCCACTGCTCCAGCGGCGGTGGCAGCGGCGGCGGCGGGACCGCGGGCGGACAGGCCGGCTCGCCCAGCTCCAGCAGCCGGTAGAGGACCGAGCGCATGCGCCGGTGGAACTGGCCCGGCGCCGATGACAGGAGGGCGGCCACGTGGTCGTACTGCCCCGGACGGCGCTGTCGCGTCGCGTAGTCCAACTGGTCGGCCAGTGGATGGGCGGGGGACACCACGGGTGCGAGAGCTGCCAGCCGTGCCGCCGGGGAGTACGCGGCGATCTCCCTCCCCGGACCGGCGGTGAGCAGCAGGGTGGCCTCCGTCAGGGTGCCGTATGCGGTGAGCGAGCCGTGATCGCCGATGATCCAGTCCGCCGCGATCAGCAGTGCCTGCCAGTCCGCTTCCGGAGGCACCGTCGCGATCCCGCGGGCGCGGCAGCCGGCGAGCCAGCTGTGCACCTGCCATGTTCCGTGACCGGCGAAGACGTTCGGGTGCACCAGCAGCGCCACGCGGTAGCCGTCTCCGGGCAGTTGGCTCAGCAGCTGCGGCAGCAGAGCGTCGAGCCGGCCGAAGGTGGAGGCAGGGCCCCAGGTGGAGGTGACCACCACGAGTCGCTGCCCGGCCTCGATGCCCAGCGCCCGGCGGTACTGCTCCCGCCGGGGCATGCCGACCGTGATCCGGTCGACGCACGGGTCGCCCACCACGTGGGCGACCGGCAGGGCTTCGGGGCAGGAACGCGTCAGCTCCGCCACGTCGCGCTCATGCGCGTAGACGATCGCGGCCGGGCCCACCCGTCCGTCGTGCACGAGGTGCTGACGACTCAGCATCCCCGGTGACCGCCTCTCCCCCCGGGCCAGGGACGCGGTGTCGGTGAGCAGCTTGATGTGGCCGGCCCCGTGCGAGATGCGTACGACCGGAGTCCGCAGTTCGTGCACGCCCCGCGAACCGGCGGTCAACGCCAGGTCGAACTCGGCGTGCAGGGCCTCCTCCCAGGGCACGGTGACGATGCCGAGGCTCTGCAGGTACTGCGGGACACCGGCGCCGAAGGCGTGGGGCGCGGCGGTGAAGACCACCTGGATGCGGAGGTCGGCCGCCAGCAGGCCGAAGACCTCCCGTAGCCGCTGGCCGAACGTGACCGTGTGGACGACCACCAGAACCCGTTTGCAGTCCTGTACGGTCAGCCAGTGCCCTTGCTCGATCAGCGCTGATTTCGTGGTTCCGACAGACACAACGATCCCCCATGATTCGTCGGCTGCGCACAGCAGTCGACAGGTGGGTTCCCGTCGCGGACGGCACTTTCCTTGCAGCCACCTTGCAACACCCTTGCGGCACGCCGGCGCCGGACCACCTGTGGGTCCCTGTGCCGGCTCCGTGGCTTCGTCACGCGGCGTCGGCCGGAGCGGGGCGGAGCGGCCGGCGGGGGCGGATGCGGCCGCGGCGCCCGGCGAGGCGCAGGCAGACGACCGTGGGGACGGAACAGGCGAGGATGGCCATGATGCTCGCCTCCGGGCCGAAGTCGCCCCCGGTGAGCGCCTCGGGGCCGGTGAGCACGCCCTGGAGCAGGCCGTCCGGGGTGCCCTCGCTGCCGGAGACCGTCGTACCGAAGATGCCGGTCAGGGCGAAGTTCCAGCCGAAGTGCAGGCCGATCGGGAGCCACAGGGTGCGGGTGGCGGCGTAGACCACGCCGAGCATCAGGCCGGCCTCGACGGCGATGGCCAGGGCGCCCCACACCGTGGCCTTCTCGTTCACCAGGTGGAGACCTCCGAACAGGACCGACGAGAACGCCAACGCGACCCACGTACCCGAGACTTCCTCCACCAGGCGGAACACGACCCCGCGGAACAGCAGCTCCTCGGCGACCGCGACCCCCGCCATCGTCCCGAGCAGCGTCAGCGCCCCGCCGACGGACACCCCGCCCCGAGTGCCGTACGCGCCGCCGAACAGGACGATCAGGAGAAGCGTCGCGGTGAACAGGCCGAGCCCGGCGAGGGTGCCGGTACGAAGGGCGGTGACCGCCTCCATGGGGTCCAGTTCGGACACGGGGCGCTGTTCCAGCCGCCGTACGACCGCGGCGTAGAGCGTCAGCGCGAGCGCCGCGACGGCGGCACCGGCCGGCAGGGCCAGAACGGGACTGTTGTCGGCCGCGCCCGTCACCCCGGCACCGAGCCCCGTCACCGCCACGAACAGCACCACCAGCACGACCGGGCGCACCCACGCCGGCCGTACCCGGCCCGTCGGTGCGAACGGTGCCTGCGAGAACGGGGCCTTCAGCAACTGCGGCACACTGCGCGCGAGTGGCATGACGTTCCTCCCTGTCGCCGTCGGCGGGCCGTCGCCGCCGCGTCCGCAGGAACGCTATGAGAGGGAGACCCTCCTGATCGTCGCCCTGTGGGGGACAGTCCCGTGTAGCTCTCACGGGGGACAGCCCACGGGGGGAGGACCCCTCGACGGGGTCAGTCGAGCGGGGTGACCAGGCCCACGCGGTGGGCGAGCACGACCGCCTGGACGCGGTCGCGCAGGTCGAGCTTGGTCAGGATGCGCGAGACGTACGTCTTGACCGTCTCGCGGGAGATCACCATTCGGTCGGCGATCTCGGCGTTCGACAGCCCCTCCGCGAGGAGTTTCAGCACCTCGGTCTCGCGGGGCGCCAGGGCGGACAGTGCCTCCGCGGCGGGATCCCTGCGGGGCCGGCGGATACGGTCGGCGAACCTGCCGACGAGTTGCCGGGTGACGGCGGGCGACAGCAGCGACTCGCCGGCGGCGACCGTGCGGATGCCGGCCACCAGGTCGCGCGGGGGTGAGTCCTTGAGCAGGAAGCCGCTCGCGCCGGCCCGCAGCGCCTCGTACACGTATTCGTCCAGGTTGAACGTGGTGACCACCAGGACCTTCACCGGCTCGACGACGCCCGGACCGGCCAGCAGACGGGTCGCCTCGATGCCGTCCAGCAGGGGCATCCGGATGTCCATCACCACCACGTCCGGGCGCAGCCGCCGCGCCGCGTCCACCGTGGCCCGGCCGTCGCCCGCCTCTCCGACGACCTCGAGGTCCGGCTGTGCGGTGAAGATGGTGACGTAGCCGGTGCGGACGAGTTCCTGGTCGTCGCCGACCAGCACCCGGATCGGCGCCCCGGAAGCGGTGGGGGGAACGGTCATGTGTGGCCTCCGAAGGGGATGCGGGCGCGGACGCCGAAGCCGCCGTCCGGCCGTCTGCCCGCCTGCAGTTCGCCGCCGAACACGCTCACCCGCTCGCGCAGCCCGACCAGCCCGTGCCCGCCGCCCCGGTCGAGCCTCCTGGGGTGCGGGACCCCGGTCCCGGCAGCGGCCGGCCCGGCGGGGGCTCCCTCGGTGATCACCTCGACCTCGACCTCGTGCGGGCCGTAGCGGACCCGGACGGAGGTGCCGTGGCCCGGCGCGTGCTTGAGCGCGTTGGTCAACGCCTCCTGCACCACGCGGTACGCGGCCAGCTCCACGGCCGAGGGCATCGGCCACTTCTTGCTCCCGGGGCGCGCGGTCGGGGTGGTGACGTCCGGCGGGTGCGGGCGTTCGGTCGGCTCCGTCGGCTCCGTCAGCTCCGTCAGTTCTACGGGCTGGCCCGCCGCTCGTGTCCGTGCGACCAGGTCGGCCAGTGTGCCCGCCCCGTCGCCCGCCCCGTCGCCGGGCCCTCCGCCGGGCTCTCCTCCCGACGCCTTCAGCACACCGAGCAGGTGCTGCAGGTCGGTCAGCGCGTGACGGCCGGAGTCGCTGATGGCGCCGAGCCCGGCCGCCACGCGGTCCGGTGCGTCGGCGAGCAGGAACCCGGCGGCGTCCGCCTGCACCACCATGGCCGTGACGTGGTGGGTCACCACGTCGTGCAACTCCCGGGCGATACGTGCCCGTTCCTGTGCCGTCGCCGCCTCCGCACCGAGCCTTCGCCGCTCCGCCTCCCCCGCCTGCCACGCCCGTACCGTCCGGCCGACCGCCCAGCACGCCACCAGCGTCAGGAAGATCAGGACGAAGTCGGGCACCCTCTGCGGCGATCCCTGGCGGTGCAGCCCGAGGGCGAGGAGTACGTACAGTCCGGTCCCGGCAGTGGCGGCGAGCGCGAGGCGCGCACCGTCGGCGCGCTCGCTGTGGGCGCCCGCGCCGTACAGGGCGACGTACAGGCCCGCACTCGCCAACGTCTGTGGGCAGCCGAGCAGTTCGTATGCCGTGAACGCGCTCGCCACCAGGACGAGGCACGCCCCGGGGCGCCGCCGCCGCAGCGCCAGGGGCGCCCACATGCCCACCGTCACCAGCACGCTCAGCGCGTCGTACGGGCGGTACGCCAGGTCGCCGAACTCCGCACCGAGCGGTGCCGACACCGGCGCGCACACCACCGGGGCGAGCAGAACGACACCCGCGGCGTCCCGTGCCGTCGCACCCAGCGCACGCCATCGCGCGCCGACAACCCGTCCTCGTGCCACCAGTGATGACACCGCCGTCTCGACCACGCGCCGAGCCTAGCCCGCGCTCCGCGGCGCCCCGTGGGCGATGGACGGCATCGGACCGCCCGTCACATTACCGAACCGTAACCTTCCGACCGCTACCGCGAGTAACTTACTGATAGGTAAGTTCAATTCGAACCACTTCCGAGCGGCGTGGGAAAGCCCGTGGGACGCGTGTGCCCCACCTCGCCGCCGGACCGCCGTGCCGTCGTAGCTCCGAAGCCCCGACGCCCCACAGCTCAGCCCCCACAGCTCGGCTCGGCACAGCAGCCCCACAGCTCCCCAGCACCGCAACCGCACCTCCCTGTCCGGACCGATCACGGGACGCCCCGGCACGGAGGCCGCTTCCTGACAGCCGCTTCACAGGAGGTTCGCCATGCCCGCACGCCCGCGCCCCAGGCTTCTGGCCGCCGCCGTCACCGCCGCCGCCTGCCTCGGCGCCCAAGCCGTCGCGGCCGCCCCCGTCGCGGCGACGGACGAGGTCGTCTCCCGGGGCGTCACGATCCCCGCGTTCTACACCCCGCCCACGTCCCTGCCCGACGCCGACGGCACCCTCATCCGCAGCGAGCCCCTCCCGCTGGCCCTGAGCCTGCCCAGCCTCAAGGGCCCGCTGCCGGGGACGGCGACCCGGCTGATGTACAAGTCCACCGACTCGGGCGGGCAGCCGGTCGCCGTCACCGGCGCGTACATCGAGCCGTCCGCCGCCTGGAAGGGCACCGGACCGCGCCCCCTGGTCGCGGTGGCACCCGGCACCATGGGGCAGGGCGACCAGTGCGCCGCCTCCATGGGCCTCGAGCACCCGTTGCGGCTCAACGGGCAAACGGTGTCCGTCGGTTACGAGGATCTGGCGATCTACCGCCTCCTCGCGAAGGGCATCGCCGTGGTCGTCACCGACTACGCGGGCCTGGGCGCGACCGACCGCCTGCACACCTACGTGAACCGGGTCGACGAGGCCCACGCGGTCCTGGACGCCGTCCGGGCCGCCCGTTCGGTCCGCGGGGCGTCGATCACCGCGGGCTCCCCGGTCGGGCTCTACGGGTACAGCCAGGGCGGCGGGGCGACCGCGGCGGCCGCCGAACTCCAGTCCTCCTACGCCCCCGACGTCACCCTGTCCGGGACCTACTCCGGCGCTCCGCCCGCCGACCTGACCGCCGTCACCAAGGCCATCGACGGCAGCGAGCTGGCCGGCGCGCTGGGCTGGTCGCTGAGCGGTTTCCTCCAGTCCGACCCGTCCCTGAAGCCCATCGCCGAGGCGCACCTGAACACGGCCGGCAAGGCGGCGCTCGCCGACCTCTCGACGATGTGCGTCGGCGACGCCCTCCTCGGCTACGGATTCGCCAGGAGCACCAAGTGGACCAAGGACGGAAAGTCCCTCGGTGACATCATCGCCACCACGCCCGCGCTCCAGACCTTCCTGGACAAGCAGCTCATCGGCACGATGAAGCCGTCCGGCCCCGTCCGCCTGACCACCGGCGTCAGCGACGACCTCGTGCCGCACGGACAGGCCCGCGACCTCGCCGTCGACTGGTGCGCCAAGGGCGCCGACGTCACGTACAAGGCCGTCGTCCTCCCCAACGTCGGCAGCGCGCTGCTCAACCACTTCGCCCCGCTGCTGACCGACCAGGGCCACGCCGTCGACTGGCTGACCGACCGGCTGTCCGGCGAGCGGGCCGCGTCCAACTGCCGGACCATGCCCCTGCAGCCCTGACCCGACAGCCGGCCCTGACGTCGGATGCCCTCCCGGCTCCGGCCCGCCCGCCCCACCGGGTGGGCCGGAGCCGGCGCGGGGCCGGCGGCCGCCACGTCGAAGTGATCCGGACCCGCACCGCCCTGCCGGGCCGGGGCTCGGCTACGCTGATCGACCATGTCGCACCCTGACGACCTGCTCGTCGCCGTCGCCGCGATGGTCGAGACGGACCAGGACAGCCAGATGTCACTCACCGTGGTGACCCCCGGCGCAGTCATCACCGGACGGCTGGCCCCCGAGGCCCTGTGGCGGGAGCGCGTGGCGGAGGTGCTGCGCGACTCCGCGCGGCTCGGCCACTTCGCTGTCCCGTTCGCGGAGGCCGGCCGGGGCAAAGAGCCGTCACACCCCTCCCACCTGCACTTCCACGTCGCCCGGATCCTCCAGGGAAGCTACGGCATCCCGGACACGGGGGGCATGTACCGCGTGGCGCTCGCCGACGTGAGCGCCTGGACGGTGGGAGACATCGGGTACTCCGACCAGCAGTGAGCGGGCCGGCGCCGTCCTGCCCACGGCGCCGGCAACGCCTGCGGCTCCTACGGCGTGAGGCCGATCGACGCGCAGGCCGCCCGGTACTTCGCCGTGCAGATGTCCTCGACGTCGTAGACGCCGTCCCGGACCACCGTGTCCTCGATGGTGTCCTGCGTCAGGGCGACCACCGGCACCAGCATCGACGGGATGTCCTTCTGCGTCGGGCTGTCGACCCGTTCACCGGCCAGCGAGTCGAACTGGATGTCCCGCCCCTGGACCCTGGCCACCGCCATCTCGGCGGCACCGCCGGCCTCCAGCAGGAACGACTTGTACACCGTCATGTACTGCGTGCCCGCGACGACCCGCTGCACGGCGGCCAGCTCGGCGTCCTGCCCGGTCACCGGCGGGAGGTCGGAGACGCCCGCCTCGTCCAGGGCCTCGATGACCGCTCCGGCCATGCCGTCGTTCGCCGCGTAGACGGCGGCGATGTCGTCGGCGCCCACGGCCTTGATCGCCTTCTTCATGTTCGCCTTGGCGACCGCGGGCAGCCATTTCTCGGTGTCGTACGACTCGGCTATGTCCACGTTGCCGTTCAACTCGCTCATCGCGCCCGCCTTGAACAGCGCGGTGTTCGGGTCGGCGGGCTCACCGTTCATCATGACGATCTTGCTGTTCTCCGCCTCGCCGCCGAGCGCGTCGACGATCGCACGGCCCTGCACCTCGCCGACGAGTTCGTTGTCGTGCGACACGTACGCGTCGATCGGGCCTTCGGCGAGCCTGTCGTACGCGATGACGGGGATGCCCGCCTTCTTGGCCTTCTCCACGTCCGGTCCGATGGCCTTGGCGTCCACCGCGGCCACGAGGATCACGTCGACCTCGTCGGCGACCAGCCGGCCGAACTGCTCGCTCTGCTTGGCCGTGCTGCCCTCGGCGTTGGCGTAGACGACCCTGCCCTCCTCGCCGGTGAGGACACCGACCCGTTCCTGGACGAGGGGACGGTCGAACTTCTCGAAGCGTGCCGTGTCCTTGTCGGGGAGGAGAAGGCCCACGGTGATGTCGTTGCGGTGGGCCGACGACGCGGCGTCCCCCTCTGCGCCGGTGGTGCCGAGCGCACCGCACGCGGAGAGCGAGAGCACCGACAGGGCCGCGAGGGCGGCTGTCAGGGCGGTGGTGCCCCGACGCGCCCGGGTCGTGCGGCGTGCGGGGATGGTGCGGCCGGCGCCGCGGGTGCTGCGGGTGTGGGTGCGGGTGGTACAGGGGTTCACATCAGGTGCCTTCCAAGCGAAGTGCAGCGTGGTGACCAAGTGGTGGGCAAGCCAACGCCGCACGGCCCGGCAGCGTCAAGCCGCGCCTTTCACGGGAACAGCCATGCCGTTTCCGGGCCTTGAGCGTCTCCCGCCGGTTCCGATTTCCGGTCGTGACGGCCCAAATCGACTCCGCGCACGGCCCTCGGCCGCCTTCGACTCAAGGGATCCCGACTGAATTGCATTCAGTCGGGGCCGCATTGCGCACCGAGGGGCGCACATGCTCACGGCATTCACGCGAAGCGGGCAGAGAATGTGCGCAGGAGTGACACACGGGCTGCACACAGCGGCTCGTGGGTGTCGTTAGCGTTGTTGTCCTTGCTTCACCCGCTCTCGCCGCGCAACGCGAACGGGCCGTCCCCGGCTCGGCGGGTACCTGCCTGCCAACCGGGAAGACAGCGGATGGACTACTGCTCCACGTGTCGTCGGCATCTGAACGGCGCCCTCGTGTGCCCCGGATGCGGCGCCTACGCCCCCGACATCGCGCCGAGCGTCATCGGCGGTCGCACCGTCCCGGGCGCGGCGACCTCGACCGCACCCGCGGCGGGCTTCGGCACGACGGCCGGTACGGGAATCCGTACGAGGTCGGAGTGGGGGTCGGGAGAGGAGAAGGGCGGGCCGGCCCCGAGCGTGGACGCCCCGGACCCGGTGTCCGCCTGCGGGTCCGCGATATCCGCGCCCACGGGGCGGGCGGCGCGGCGGAGGCAGTTGACCCGTTGGAAGAAGACCCAGCGCCGTGCCCTGGTCGCCACCGCGGTGGCCTTCGTCGGCGGTGGGCTCACCCTCGCCTCGACGGACCGGGGCTCCGGCGACCGCGCCCAGGCCGCCACGGCACCCGAGGTGTCCGGCATGGGCGGCGCGTACGGGCCCGCGGACCCGTACGGCGGCCCGGCGTCCTCCGTGAGCCCGCCGGACACGCGGCGCTCCCAGGACCGGCCCCCGCAGCCGGCCCCGGACGACGACGCGCACCGGCAGTCGACCGGCACCGCGTCGGCACCCGCCACCGCGTCGGACACCCGGCCGGACGACGCCGCCGGCGCCCCCGCGACGGCCACGTCCCCGTCGCGGACCACATCCTCGTCCGACGGCTCGGGCACGCGGGCAGGCTCGGACTCCCACGGCTCCGGTACCGGTGGCGGTACCGGTACCGCTACGGCGACCCGTCCGACGACCCCACCTGCGGATTCCTCCGGCGAAGGCGAAGGCGGCAGCGACGGAAGCGGCGGCTCGGGCGACCAGGGCGGCTCACAGCCCGCCGCCCCGTCCCCCTCGACACCCGCGCCGGAGTCACCGGGTTCGACCGGTTCCGGTTCCGGCACCGAGCTCTGCCTCCTGGTGATCTGCCTCGGCTGACGGCCGCCCGCAGGCCCCTGCAGGACCGGTGGGGCCGGCTGTCCAGCCGCCCGTCAGTGACCGCCGCCGAGCTCTCCGCCGAGCTTGCCGCGTCCCGATGACGTCGAGGGCGACGGGGGAGGCGTCCCGGACGTGGGCGGAGGGATTCGCCACCACCCTGCGCGAACGAATCGAACGGCCCGGGACGGACCGGACAACAGGCCGGACGGGTGAAGAAGGAGGTGAAGAAGGAAAGGACGGACCCCGTCTCCGGCTCACCACACCCGTCCGAAACGACGGCAACGGCCGCCCCGCCCTCGTCCCGCGCCACTGCTGCGGGACAATCGGGGCATGAGCATCGTCAAGATCAACGTACTCACGGTCCCGGAAGAGCAGCGGGAAACGCTGGAAAAGCGGTTCGCCGCGCGGGCGGGCGCGGTGGAGGGTTCGGACGGATTCGAGTGGTTCGAGCTGCTCCGTCCGGTGGAAGGCACCGACACCTACCTGGTCTACACCCGCTGGCGGACCGAGGAGGACTTCCAGGCCTGGATGGCCGGCCGCGGCCGGGCCGCGCACGGCGGTGACGGCGGCGCACAGGGCGACCGTCCGAGGCCCGCGGCCACGGACGCGACACTGTGGTCGTTCGAGGTGGTCCAGCAGACCGGCCCGAAGCAGGCCTGACCACGACAACAGGACAGCACGGAGCAGGGGCCCCGCACTGATGTGCGGGGCCCCTGCTGCAATCCCTGCGTACTCGCGTACTACGGGTCAGGCGGGAACGATGTTCTCGGCCTGCGGGCCCTTCTGGCCCTGCGTGACGTCGAAGGTCACCTTCTGGCCTTCCTGGAGCTCACGGAAGCCCGAGGTGGCAATGTTCGAGTAGTGGGCGAAGACGTCGGCGCCGCCGCCGTCCTGCTCGATGAAGCCGAAGCCCTTTTCCGAGTTGAACCACTTCACGGTACCGGTGGCCATATCAAATCTCCTGAGACAGTGCTGGGAAAGCGCACTTTACGAATTCCCTCATCGTCGCGATGATCACCTGCCCGGAGAACCGGTAGCAAAATGGCAACCACAACTGCAACTGACGTCAGCCTAGCACGGAACATATCCACGGCAAGCGAGGAAAATCACTGAGGAAAAGCATGGTCAACACGTTTGAAGAAAGAGATTTCCGCGACGGACGCTATATTTCTGCTCCAGTGACGACAGATTTTCGCTGGTGCTGGCGCACGGAATGCTCACCCTGCCGGCGCAGCTTCCCGTAGTCCCGCTCGACCTGCTCCAGCCACTCCTCCAGGCCGACGATGCGGCACGCGGCGTCGGCCGGGGTCCCCCGGCCGACGAGTTCGCGCACCCTGGCGGCGAGTTTCAGCTGATGACGCGAGTAGCGACGGTGACCGCCGTCCGAGCGTATCGGAGTGATCAGCCCCGTCTCGTCCAGGCCGCGGAGGAAGGCGGGTGTCGCTCCGACCGGTTCGGCGGCCCCGCCCATGGTGCAGGCCGGGAAATGGTCGTCGTCGAACCGGTCGGCAAGGGGGAGCCGGTCATCGACCGGCTGCCGGGCGTCGGCACACGGCTGACTCTCCGAGAGCGTGCGCACCTTCCTGTGGGCCACCACGGGGGCGGGTTCCCCGCACAGAAACTCCCATGGCCTCGGCGGAAAAACTGCTGCGGCCCAGGCAGATCTCTCCACCGAACGACGCAACGGGGCCGGGCGGTGCCGGATGGCGGCCAGGCGGGCGGGACGCGGGGGCCGTACCGGGTGACGTGCCGGCCGGGCGCGGCGCCGAGGCGCGAGACCGGGCGAGCGCACGCGCGGTGCCGGTGGGCGCGGAACATACAGGTGCGGACACGGGGAGGCCCGGGCGCGGGAAGGCCGGGGTGGGCCCCGAGCTGCACACGTGGGGACGCGACGGCCCGTCCCGGCCTTCCCGCCGGTCGCAATCTGTCACAGGGCGGGGAGCCGTGCCCGTCGGGGCGGCCGAACGGGAGGACCGAACGAGACGACTGGACATTCCGGGCGCTTTATCTCATTTCCTCAGCCATAATCAGAACATGAGTACGGCAACGTATGAACTGCTGGCCGCAAGTCAGCACGTACTGAATCTGGTCGCTGCCTTCGGCGGTGGGCTGGTCGTGGCCGGCGCGCTGATCTGGGCCGTACGCGTCGGGATGAAGGTCATGGACCAGGAGGAACGCCGCCCACGCCCCGAGGAGCAGCCGTGCCTGCCGGAGACCGGCGCGGTCCACGAGATGCGGGAGATGCGGGAGCCGGACGAGATGCCGATGGTTGCGAGGGACGGCGAACGGCTCATGCCCTACCAGCTCCACCACTCCTCCACCAGAACGGGGAAGGATCAGCAACGGAAGCGCTGGCTGCCCGGGTCGAGCGGGGCCTTCGGCAGTGGGGGCCCGGGACACGTGTGACCGGCGCGCGTCACTCGATGCCGTCGTTCCAGGAGGCGCGGGCGGGAGAACGGCGGACGGACGGGGTCCCTCCTGCCCCCGGTACGGGCACCGCCGGACCGGCCGTCCGGTGGCCCGGCGTCAGGTACCGCTGCCCGGTGCCGCCGGTGAGCCGCGCGGCCCGTACCCGCACACGGCCTGACCGCCCCGACCGCCACCTGGCCCCGATGCTTCCGGCAGCGGTGGTTCAGCGGGTTCCGCCGCCGCCCGCCTCGACGGTCTTCAGGTAGAGCTTCGCGTAGCGCGGGACGTCCACGTCCAGTCCCACGTCCACGAGGGCCTGCTCGCGCGTGCCCTCGTGGAGTTCGGACCCGCCGATGCGGGAGCGGCGGTCGACGACGGTCTGGCCGCGGGCCGGGCCGGGGGCCAGGGAGACCTCGACGGGGAGCCGGTAGGTGGTCAGGCCCTCCGGGTCGACGACCGCGCACAGCGCGCCCGCGTCGCCGAGTCCGCCCGCCGCCCCGCCGGGGCCGCCGGGGGCGGCGTGAACGGCGGTGCCGCCGGTGCCGCCCGCCGTGGTGCCCGGGGCCGCAGGGCGGTGGGCGAGCAGGTCACCGGCCAGGCGGGTGCCCGGTTCGGAGCTCGCGCGCAGCCTGTGCACCTCGGCCGCCGGGACGACGACCCGGTTGAACACGTCCAGGCCGTACATCGTGGTCGGCACCCCGGCGGTGAGCAGGATCGCGGCGGCCTCCGGGTCGTGCCAGACGTTGAACTCGGCGACCGGGGTGGCGTTGCCGGCGCCCGCCGCGCCGCCCATGAACACGATCCGCCCGATGTTGCGGGTGACCTCGGGGTGCGTCCGCAGCAGCAGGGCGATGTTGGTCAGCGGGGCGGTGGGCACCAGGGTGACCGGGCGTGGGGAGGCGAGGATCTCGTGGCGCAGCAGGGTCACCGCGTCCACGTCGGCCGGGGTGCGCCGCGGGGCGGGCAGGCCGAGGTCGCCCATCCCGTCGCGGCCGTGGACGTGGGCCGCGGACCGCGGGGCCTCGACCAGCGGGCGCTCGGCGCCCCGCGCGACGGGCACGGCGGGCGCCCCCGCCGTCTCCAGCACGGTGAGGGTGTTGCGTACGACGCCGTCCACGTCCGTGTTGCCGGCCACGCAGGTCACCGCGCGCAGGTCGATCCCGGGGTGGCGGACGGCGAACAGCAGGGCGAGGGCGTCGTCGACACCCGTGTCGCAGTCGATGATCACCGGAATGGGCAGACCGTTCGGCACGGCGAGGACTCCTTCGAGGGCGGGGCGCGGGGGGCGGGGGTCGGAGGCTGGGGTGCGGCACACAGGGGCGGGCGGGAACGGGGACATTTTCCCCGGTCGTCCTCACCCGGACGGACCGCCGCGCTGGTGGGGCGGGCGGCGCGGTGATGCCGTATGAGCACGTGTCGCCGCCCCGGACCCGAATCCGGACCCCGGCCCCGGGCGGCCGGTGCACAGCCAGCCGCAGCCACATCCACAGTCCGGCTCCACCAGGAGGCACTCCGATGACGCATGCCCCGGCCGCCCGCGCCCTTCTCGCCTCCGTGCTGTCGGTGTCCGCGCTGCTGACCACGGCAGCCTGTTCCGTCCTCGGGAACGACACGGCCGGGCCGGCGGCCCCGGCATCCGCCTCGGCCACCGCTCCCGCCCCGCCCGCCGCCTCACCGGTCGCCGAGCCGTCCTCGTCGGCGTCGCCCGACTCCGGGCTGAGCGAGGAGCAGCTGCGGGCCGCACTGATCACGGAGACGGACCTGGGGCAGCCCTGGGTGCCGACGCGGGGCGTGGCCACCTGGCGGGACGGGTTGCTCAAGTCGAGCACGAAGAACGCCGACTGCCGGCGTCTGCTCGACGTCCTCTACACCGAGGAACTGTTCGGCACGTCGGCCGGGCCGCGGGCCGTGGTCGCCCTGGACGACGCCTACAGCGGCGCCCAACTGCGGTACCAGGTGGCCGCGTACCGGCCCGCCGAGGTGGACCGCACGCTGAAGTGGCTGGGCGGACTGCCGGAGAAGTGCGGGGAGTTCACCGCCACGGCCAGGAAGGACGGCGTCCAGAAGGTCGAGGTCGACGCGCTGGCGCTGCCGGAGACCGGGGACGCCCGGCAGGCGCTGCGGATCACCATGACCGGCGAGACACCCGACCATCAACTGACGCGTCTCACTCTGGACCTGGCGGTGGTCCGGGTCGGTGAGGAGACCATCACCCTCACCAACGGCGGCTTCGGTGACGTCGCGTCCGAAGTCACCCAGGTGATCGTGGAGTTCGGCACCAACCGGCTGACGGAGATCCAGAAGCAGGGCCGGGTACGGGTCTGACCGCCACGGGCCCCACCGTCACGGGCCCGGCCGTCACGTCAGGCGGTCCACGGCCTGCTTGGCCTCGAGCAGGCCGGCCCCGGTGGCCTCGCGGTAGGCCTTGACCGCCTGGACCGTCTTTCCCTCCCGCGCGAGCGCGACGATCCCGTCCTCGCCCGGAATCTCCTCGCGCAGGTCCAGGTGCTGCAGCACCAGGTCGAGTTTGCGTTCAAGGCGCGCGATGTTCCGCTCGGCCCGGGAGACGTTGTTGTGGAGGGTCAGGATCCCGAGGATCACGACGAAGACGAGGAAGAGCACGGCTATGTCCATGGCCGGCAACCTTAGGGAATCCGTCGGGACTTGCCCACCCGCGCCTTCGGGATCGGCCAACCCCCTTTGTGCCCCTTGCCGTTCGAGTCCGGCAGCCCTTAGGTTCATCCGCGGATTCATCCTGCCCCACCCGTACCCGTCGCTGTTGCGAGGTCGCCGTGCTGGAACGCATTCGCACCACCAGGCGTTACGCGAGAGGCTTCGTCGCGGCTGTCGCCGCGGTCACCGCACTGGTCCTGGCAGCCAACGCGGGCCCGGCCAAGGCCACCCACCCCGAGGAGCCGGACCACCGCACCACAAGTCCGGTGGAAGCCGCCGTCCGCTAGGGCCTGTCCGGCGGATCATGCCGAAGACGTGGAATCCGGCACGCCCGTCCGCGGCGTTGTCGTCGGTTGCCGGCTCCCCCGGGCTCCCGGCCCCGCCCGAGCGGGGAGGGGCCCCATCGCGTCGGCGCCCTCCTCCGCCCTGCGGCCGAACGCACCGGACCCCACTCGCCCCGGCCGGACGGACACCGCCGACCGCCTCCGACCCGATCCGCCGGACAGGCCCTAGTGCGGGAGCGCCTTGCGCAGGGCCTTGTCCAGTTGTTCGGCCAGGTCCTCGTCCGACGGCACGCCGTCGCCGTGCAGCGGGCCGAGCCGCGTGGTGAACGTCTGGGTGAACGCGCCGTACAGCGGGGTCCTCGGCCGGTGGACCGCCTTTTGCAGGGCCGGCAGGAGGGTGTCGCGGGCGTAGGCGGGGCGGCCGCCCGCGTCCCGCGGGACCGGGTCGGCGCCCTCGCCCGTGGGGGACGCCGAGGGCCCGGGGCCGACCGCGGTGCACCGCTCGCCGTCCCCGCTGTCCTCGTAGGCCGAGGTGCGGGTCGCCGCGAAGCCCGCCTCCAGCAGGCAGCGCTCGCTCTCCTTCCCGGTGAGGAACCGGATCAGCTCGGCCGCCTTGCCCTTGCGCTGCGACACACCGGTGACCGCGAGGTTCTGCCCGCCGAGCACCGCCCGGCCGGGCAGCGGGGCGACGCCGAGCTGATCCTCGGAGAAGGTCCGGTACAGCGTGCGGTACTCCGACGGCCAGTGGCGCAGGAACGCGGTGCGCCCCTCGGCGAAGTCGCTCAGGGACGCGTCCTCGTCGGAGGAGTGGGCGTCCTGGAGGGTGTACGCCGTCTCCGTGCGGCGCCGCAGCTCCGCGATCCCGTCGGTCAGCTCGTCGACGTCGCCGGTGTAGCGGCCCTTCTCGTCGACCAGCTCGAGGTCCGGCACCGCGGACGCGAACGCCTCCACCGCGTTGACCGTACGGCCCTCGTAGGCGGCGAGCTGGGTGGTCCAGCCCTTCTCGTAGGTGTCCGGGGCGGTCTGGGCGTCCAGGGCCTCGACGAGGCCCCGCAGCCCGTTCCAGGTGAGGTCGTCGCCGAGGTCGGGGCGCTCGACTCCGGCCCGCTTCAGGTGGTCGCGCCGGTAGTACAGCAGGCCGACGTCGCTGTTGAACGGCACCGCGTACACCTCCCCGTCCCACCAGGCCGTGCCGGCCACGGAGGGGATGATGTCGGCGTCGACCAGGTTCCGGGGCAGCGGTTCGATCAGGTCCGCGGTGGCGAACTCCGGCACCCAGGTCACGTCCAGGTTGACCACGTCGTAGGCGGCGCTGCGGGACTGCAGGGCGCCGAGCAACTGGCTGCGCTGTTCGTCGGCGCTGCCGGAAAGCTCCACCAGGCGGGCCCGGAAGCCGGAGTTCCGCCGCTGTTCACGGAGGTTCCAGGCGTCGATGAGCTGCTGGCGTATGCCGTTCTTGCCGGTGACGTCCCGGCCGCTGGCGACCACGATGTGGCCGGTCACGTCGCCCGGAGCGGCGGACCCGGCGGCGGTGCCACCGCCGCCACCGCCTTCGTCCGTGCCGCGGGTGCCTCCTCCGGTACAGGCGGCGCAGACGACGACCAGCAGCAGGGCGAGCAGCGGGGCCACCGGCCCGGCGGTGGGGCGTCGGGTGCGGTTCCGGGTCATCATTCCTCCCCCGTTCCCGTGCGGGCGACCTCGTCGCGCAGGGCCGTGCCGGGGTCGTCGCCGCTGTCCAGGCAGCGCCCGCCGCTCGCGTCGGCGATCTCGCGGTCCGGCCGGCCCGGGTCGCAGCCGCCGTTCGTCAGGGACACCACGGTCACCGGCACGTCGGACGTCCGTGCTCCGGAGAGGACGTCGCCCAGACGGTCCCGGGAGAGCTGGTCGCTGTCCTCACCGTCGGTGATGTACACGATCATCCGCGGCCGGCTGTCCGTCCCGGACGGTTCCATCGTGTCGAACGCGGCGTCCAGGGCGTCGCGCGGGTCGGCCTCGGCGTCCCGGACCCGGGCGCGGGCGTCGAGGGTGCGCTCGGCGTCGGCCCGCCGGTGCGGACCGAGCCGCAACAGCGTCTCGTACGGCCGGTCGCCGGTGTCCGCCACCGCCCACACTCCGTACTCGTCCTGTCCGCCGAGGCCGCCCAGCGACTGCTTCAGCAGTCCGGGACCGCCGCTCGGCCCTTCCCAGAGGTCCGTCATCGAACCGGAGCTGTCCAGCAGATAGAGCACCCGTCCCGGGCCGCCCGCCTCCTTGTACTCCTTCAGGGCAGCCTCCATCGCGTCCCGCCCGGCGAACCGTTCGAGCACGGAGGGGGCGGCCAGCACGCCGTCGACCTCGGTGTCCGGGTCCATCAGCTCCCATTCGTACGGACGGCGGAAGCCCGCCCCGGCGAACACCGCTTCGCCCTGCGCACCGCTCAGCCAGTTCCGGAAGGCGGCGACCGACGCGTCACGGGCCTCCCCGTCCCGGTCCGCGCCCTGCCAGCGGACCCGTACGAACACCGGCGCCACACCGGGGACGTCCATGGGGTACTGAGCCATGCGGGGGGTGCGCGTGGTGCTGTCGCAGCCGACACCGCTGCGCATCAGGAACTCGGGTACCAGGGCGGCCGTGTGGTCGTCCACCTCCTCGTCGTCGGGCAGGGTGCACAGCAGCTCCGCGGCGGTGGGGGAGGGCGGGCCCGGCTGGGCGACCAGGTGTTCGGCGGCGCCGACGGGCACGTCCGAGCCGTACAGGCCGATCGTGGCGAGCAGTCCGGCATCGGTGAACTCCGGGTCGGGGCGCCGCACCACGGCCTTCTCGTCCCGCTCGGACAACTGCTCGATCATGCGGGTCAGGGGCAGGCCGGTACGGCCCTCCAGGTCCTCGGCGGCGATGGCCTGCGGGACGGCCAGCACGACCGGGGAGTAGGCGAGCGGCTTGTCGGCGGCCTCCGGCACGGCCACCGCGTCGGTGTCCTGGCCCTCCACGACCCGGGCGACGTCGGCACGGGAGGCGGGGATCCAGATGTCCGGCTGCGGCCCGATGTCCCGCTGCGGGTTGAAGCGGTCGGTGTCCACGTCGTGGGGCTCCCGCCAGGCGCCGGTCTGCTTGCGCAGCGCGGTGACCACGTCGGAGGAACCGGCGCTGTAGACGGTGATGCCGGTGCGCCGGCAACCGTCGTCCAGGGTGTTCGCCGCCGAGGTCAGATGGGCGTCGGCGGCGGCGCGGATCGTCGGCTCCAGGTCCGGGTCGGTCAGGACGCGCAGCTCCAGCGGCGGGGCGCAGACGGTGGCGGTGCCGCCGCTCCGGAGGTGTCCGACGAGCCCGAGGACGCCGTAGGTGCCGGCGGTGAGGAGGCCGAGGGAGAGGAGGCCGAGCAGGAGGACGGTCCAGGGGGTGCCCCGGCGGCCCCGCCGGCCCGTCCTGCCCGTTCCGCCCGCCCGTCGGCCCGTCCGGTCCCTCCCGGGGAGGCCGCGAAGGTGGCCGAGGAGCCGGACCGTGAGCGGGGCCCGTGGTGGGCCGGTGGCGTCGGGCGCGGGCGGGGGGACGGGCGTATCCGGGTCCGCGCCGCTTCTCTTCGGGTGCGGGTGCGGGTGCGGGGCCGCGTCCGGGTGCTTCTCGGGGGAGCTCTTCGCAGGGTGCTCCGCCGAACCCTCCGGCGTCTTCCGCTCCGGCGCACGCGGCTTCGCCGCCAGCAGGACGTCCTCGCCGGGTTCCGCGCGCCACTGCGGCTCCCACGCATCGCCGCGCACGGTGCTCAGGCCTCGGGCGGCCATCCGTTCCCGCATCCGCTCGGAGAGGTCCAGGAAGCCCGTTCCGCCCTCCTCCTCGAGGAGCCGGACGAGTTCGGCGGTGTACGGCGTCGGCGTCCGCGGGTCGCCCGCGTCGATACGGTGGTTGGCCTGGACGCTCATCATCAGCAGCAGGCGGTGCTTGTCGCTCAGGGTCTCCCGGACCCAGGCCGCGTTGCCCGCGAAGCAGCAGTCCAGGATCACCACGATCCGCCGGGCCGGGCTGGTCGCCAGCATCGTCAGCACGGTGGTGAAGGGCTCCGCTCCCGGGAACACCGCGTGCCCGCCCGCGACCACGCTCGCGTTGCGCATCTGCAGGAACAACTCGTCGCCCGCGCTGGGGATGGCGCCGTGCCCGGCGAAGTAGAGCAGCAGCACCCCCTCCGCCTCCGCGGCGGCCGAGAGCAGCGCCCGCTCGAAGTGCTCCAGGGACGGCGAACGGGCGACCGTGATCTCGTGCTCGCCGAACACCCGTCCACGCGTCAGTACTTCACGCAGGCGGTTCACGTTGTGCTTGACCGCCGGGAGGTCGCCGGGCACACCGTGCGGCGGCTCCGTCAGGTCGTACTCGGACACGCCGACCAACAGCGCCCTGTTGGGCAGCCCTCGCGGGTCGAGACGGATCACCGGCCTACCTGTCGTCGAGGTTCACCGGCTCGACTCTGCCCTGGGGCGGTTCGCCGTCCTCGACGTCGCGCCGGTTGGCCCGCCAGGCCGACACGGCCCTCTTGACCTGGTCGAGCAGCTCCGTGGCGATCGCGCCCGCACCCGCACCGACGATCAGGACGACGATGTCCATCCCGAGACCCATCGGGGCGCCGGACTCGTCCGTCCTCGGCCGCTCCTGGATCTGCAGACCGCCCGCACGCACCCGTTCGTCGAGCGGTTTCTCCCGCTCCAGCCACTTGCGCAGCGCCCCGATGTCGCTCGCGCTCGCGGTACCGTCCAGCCGGATCCGAATGCCCTGGTTGGCCACACCATCCCCCTCAGCCATAACTCACCATCATGGCACCGCCGTTGCCCCATGGGGAGGGTTGGGCAACGGTTGCGTCCTCCCGGGCGGAAGTGGAAGGGCACCGGCCGGTACGGAGGGGGCGGGAGCGGGTGCGGCCGGGCACGTCACTCGGTTCAGTTCTGTGTCTGCAACTGGCTCAGCTGCCGCCGCACATGGTCCAGGGCGCCTTCCCGTCGTCCGGGTACGCGGCTGCGCAACTCCGCGAGCAGCAAGCCCAGTTCGCGGGCCCGTACCGGGTCGCCGATCCGGCCCCACTGGTGGTGCGCCCGGTCCACGGCCGTCTCGACGGCGGAGGCGTCCACCGCCTGGCCGGTGTTGAGGCGTGCGGCCGCCACGGTCAGCCAGATGTGACAGCTGAGCGCCGCGTCCCCGGCCAGCATCGCCAGGTCCGCGCGGACCTCGGACCAGTGCAGCGCCTCCTCGGAGGCGGGCCCGTGGGCGAGGGCGGCGTTCTGCTCGTGCCGCGCGGCGAGCGCGTGGGCGTCGGCGTGGCGGCCGGACCGTACGGCCTCCGTGATGACCGTGTGCGGGTCCCCCGGCACGGGTCCGGGTCCGCTCCGTGCCAGGACGAATCCGGGGTGCGCGCCCTCAGCGGCGGCCCGGGCCAGCGCCTGCTGGTGCAACTCCTCGTCCGGCGGGCGCCTTCCGCTGCGCAGCAGCGTCGCGACCGCCTTCATGTACGCCGGTTCCGCGACCGTACGACGGGAGGAGCGGGAGGGCGGCGGCGCGATGCGGCCGTAGACGGCGGTGTCGCGGCCGGAGTCGAGCGCGGGCGGGAGCGCGACCGGGCCCGGGTCCGGCGCCGGACCCGGCGGCTGCGCGGTGCCGATGCCCAGTGCCTGCCAGGTCTCCTGGTCCGCGTGCAGGTCGAGGATCAGCGTCGTGAGGCCCGGGGGGCGCAGCCGCAGCTCGTCCCGGAACCAGTGCCACGGGAACGCCGTGTAGCGCACGGTCGACGCGGTGGTGCGGGCCAGTGCCAGATGGGGCAGGCGCTGGCGGCGGTCGAGCAGCAGTTGCCCCGCGACGTACAGGGTGAGCGGTCCGGGGGCGGTCGCGGCGGCACGCAGCCGGGTCAGGACCGCCTGCGGGTCCAGCGGGTCGGCGAGCTCGACGACGTTCGCGGTGTCCGTGCCGGACAGGACGGCGGGCGGTACGGCGGCGAGGACGGGGAGCACGGACGACGCGTCCACCAGCCGTCCTCTCCCCAACGGCGAGGACGCCAGCAGCAGTACGGTGCCGGGTGTGGTCCCGGGCATGTTCCCTCCCCTGTCGATCACGACCCAGAGCAGCACCGTAACCGGTGCGGGTGCAACAGGAGGTCTCGGATCAATGAACGTCCCACTTCGGGGCGTTCGCCCCCGGCCCGTCGGTCCGGCGCACCGCGAAGGCGGTGGTGTCGTCGTTCAGGTGACCGCCGCTGTGCCGGAGCGTCCCGTCCCGTACGACGACGGCCAGCCGCGCCGGTTCGGCGGCGCGCGCGTCCCGCGCGACCGCCCGGGCCACGTCCTCGGCGAGCGGGTAGAACGTTCCGTCGGCGTCGCGTGCCTCGGTCACGCCGTCGGTGACCACCAGCAGCGTCTCGTCGGCGGCCAGCGGCAGCCGGTGCACGCGCACCGGTACGGGGTCCAGCTCGCGCAGGCCCAGCGGGAGCCCGCCGGTGACCGGCAGCGGCCGTACGCCGCCGGGACCGACGACCAGCGGCGGTTCGTGGCCGAAGACCACGGCCTCCACCATCCCGGAACCCGCCGTGCCGGAACCCGCTGGGCCGGAACCCGCCGCGCCCGGCCGGTCCGACGGGAAGCTCAGCAGCACGGCGGTGGCGAAACGGTCGCCCTCTGCCCGGTCGAGGGCCGCGGTGTAGCGCCGGTGCCGCAGCATCCGCTCCTCCAGGTGCTCGGCCACGACCGCCAGTTCCGGCTCGTGGAAGCCCGCCTCGCGGAACGTGCCGAGCAGCGCCGCCGCCGTCTCCACCGCGCCCAGCCCCTTGCCCTGCACGTCCCCGACCAGGACCCGGGTGCCGTTCGGGCCCGGCTGGATGTCGTAGAAGTCGCCGCCGACCCGGGCACCGGCGTCTGCGGCGAGGTAGACGCCGGCGTGCTCCAGACCGCCCCAGGACGGCGGCAGGGGGCGCAGCACCGTCCGGCGGACCGTGTCGGCGACGTCCCGCATGTGCAGTGCGCGGCGCTCGCCGCGCACCCGGACCCCGCACGCCAGCGTCGACAGGGCGCCGCCGACGGCGACCAGGATGAAGTCGGGCATCCCCGTCCGGAACTCGTGCGGCCAGGCGTTGTCCACGAGCGTGAAGGTGGCGATCGAGAGGACTCCGAACACGGCCGTGCCCCACACCCCGCAGATCGCGACCGCGATGCCCGGCACCAGCACGATCCAGGAGACGATCCGGAACTCACCGGTGGTGTGGTAGTCGACCACGGCGATGGAGACCAGCAGCAGAAGCGGCGGCACCCACGCGACACTGCGCCCCCGGACCTGCAGCATCTCGTGCCGGTGCACGACGTTCCGGCGGCCGGTCCGGGGGTACCGCCGGTCGAGCGGGCCGAGTCCGCTGCTGCCCTGGCGCACCGCCCCAGCGAAACACGCGGGCGCACGACCCGCATCCGTTCGGTACGGAATGCGGGAAGGGACGCGGGTCCGGGAAGGGACGCGGGTCCGGGAAGGGACGCGGGTCCGGGAAGGGACGCGGGTCCGGGAAGGGACGCGGGGGTGAAGGCAGAATCAAACGCACGTTCGGGTGGCCGAGTTGCCGGGCGACCCGCACGGGTGTGCGCTGGAGGCGGGGGCGAGGAGAGAGGAGTGCGCCCATGGCTCATGCGGCACCCAGACCCCGGATCACGTCCAGGCGGCCGGGCGGCATCCGCGTCTTCAGCGAGCGGGCCCATGCCGCCGCCAAGCTGGCGGTGCCCGTCGCCCTCGGGCTCGTCTACGGCTACTGGGCGGCGGCAAACCGGCGCGAGGGCGGTCCCCTCACCGGCTGGAACATCCTGTTCGGCTTCCTCACCGCGCTGGCGTTCGCCGTCCTGTGCATGGCCCTGCTGAGCGTCGCGCCGAGGCTGCGGCGCGAGGAGCACGCCGTGCTGTGGGGCGCGTTCTCCGGCACCGCGATCGGCTTCCTGGTCAACCAGGCCGATATGAGCGTGCTGCGGTCGACGGCGCTGGGCCTGGCCGTCGCGGCGAGCGTCTTCGCCTTCCTGTTCTACCGGTACTACACGCACGAGGATGCGATGGGTCACCGCATCGAGTGAAGCGGCCGTCCCTCCGGTCCGACGGGCGCAGAACGCAGAGCGCGGGCATCCGGGCGGCGGCCCCGGTACTCCGGATGCCCGCCCTGCGCTCGCGCGTGCGTCGCCCCGCGCCTTGCCTGAGGGGATGCCTCCTCACGCCGTACCGCCCGAACCGCCGGAATCGCCCGCACCGCCCGCACCGTCCCGCCGCGAACGGACGCCCGCGCGCCTGCGCGACGCCCTGTCGGCGGCGCTCGTCGTCCTGGCGTGCCTGCTCGTGCCCTGCGGTGCGCTCGCGGCCTGGGCGGTGCACGGGCTGGCCGACACCGGACGGTACGTCGGCACCGTGGCGCCGCTGTCCGCCGATCCCGCCGTGCGCGACGCGGTCGCCGACGCCGTGGGGGACGGGGTCGTACAGGAGCTGGACGCGGGACCGGGGCGCGACCTGGCCGGGCCGTTCGTACGGGACGCGGTCCGCTCGTTCACCCGCACCGAGGCGTTCGGCACGGCGTGGGAGGCGGCGAACCGGGCCGTGCACGACGCGGTCCTGCACGCCCTGCGCGACGGCCGGGCGGTCCCCGGCCCGGTCACCGTCGACCTCGCGCCCGTCACCGCCGAGGTGAAGCGGCGACTCGTCGCCGACCGCATGCCGTTCGCCGACCGCATTCCGGTCGAACACACCCGGGTCGCGGTGGTGCCGGCGACGGAGGTGGCCGGTCTTCGGACGGGGTACCGGCTGATGGACGCCGCCGCCTTCTGGCTGCCCCTCGCGGCCGTCGTCCTGGCCGTCGCCGGGATCGCCGTCGCCGTCCGCCGCCGCCGCGCGCTCGCCGCGACCGGGCTCGGCATCGCCCTGGGCGGCGGCCTGCTCGCCGTCGCCGTCGCGGCCGGCCGCCGGCTCACCCTGGCCGACGTGCCCGAGCCGGTCCACCGCCCCGCCGCGGGCGTGGTCTACGACGCCCTCACCGCCACGCTGCGTACCGCGTCCTGGACACTGTTCGCCCTGGGCCTGACGGTGGCCCTCGCCTGCCTGCTGACCGGACTCCGCGGGCGCGGACCCGCCGCGGTACGGCGTGGGCGGGCACGGCGTCCACGGACCCGCCGGGCGGAGGCCCGAACCGGTGTCGAGTCGTCGTCACCGGCGTCACCGGCCTGTGACGAGGCGCGGAGCGGATCGCCGCAACCTCCCGTCGTCGGCCCTCGTCTTTGAGGGAGGATCTTCACGGACCGATCCACCGCGAGCGGAAGGCCGGACGTTGGACACTGCGACTGCCGGAACGGCCGAGTGGGCGGACACCGGGGAAGGGCCAGGACGCCGTAGCGCGAAGCGACGGTTCGGCAACTGGTCGGCGGCGCTGCTCTTCGCCGGGGTGAGCGTGATCGTCGGCTGCCGGGCCGTCGGCACCGACGCGGTCACTCCCGTGCCCCAACTGCTCGCGTTCCTGCCCTGGCTCCTCCTACCGACCGCCCTCGGGCTGCTGTTCACCGTGCTCGCCCGGTGGTGGACCGGCGCGGTGTGGGGCGTCGCCCTGCTCGGGCTGCTGGCCTGGTTCATCGAGCCGTACGGGAAGACCGGTGTGCCCGTCGGGCCGCCCGTCGCCGAGTTCCGGGTGATGACGTCCAACGTCGAGTTCGGCCGGGCCACCGACGGACTGGTCGACGCGGTGCGCCGCCTGAAGCCGGACGTGGTGTTCGTCCAGGAGTGCGAGTACACCTGCGACGCGCGGCTGCGGCGGGAACTGACGTCGGACTACCCGCACCGCCGGGCCGTGACGGGCGGCGGCTCCGAGGGCTCCGTCATCCTCAGCCGCTTCCCGCTCAAGGGCACCGACGGCGTCCCCGGCAGCAGCATGGGCATGCCCGGCGCCGTCGCCGACGTCGACGGGCACGCCGTACGGCTCCAGCTCGCCCACCCCATGCCGCCGATCCCCGGCCAGGTGGACGTCTGGGAGCGGGAGCTCGGCCGGCTGCGCGACGTCGTCACCGCCGACCCGACGGCCCCCGTGGTGCTCGCCGGGGACTTCAACGCCTCCCAGGACCACGCCGCCTTCCGGCGCCTCCTCGACTCCGGGCTCGGCGACGCCGCGCGGCTGGGCGGCGCCCACCGGGTCCCGACCTGGCCGGCCAGGACCGCACCGAGGTTCGGCGTCCAGATCGACCATGTACTGGTGTCCCGGCAGTTCGCCGCGGACCGGCCCCGCTTCCTCGACCTTCCCGACACCGACCACCGCACCCTGGTCGTCGACCTCGTACTGCACCGCGACGGCTGACCGCGGGCCGGCGTCCTGCCGCCCCCGGAAACGGCGGACGGGGTGCAAACGCCCCACCGGGAGCCCGCACCCCGCCCGTAACCGGTTCCGTGACCGATGACGAACCCGGAACCGGTTGTCCGAATCCGTCTCCCTACGGGGCGACCTCAGACACCGATGTCCCGGCCGTCCTTGCGCCACACGGCGACCACGGCGGGCCGGGGGTAGGTGCCGGGTCCGTCGGGCCAGGTGCTGCCCGGGTTCTCCGCCGACGCACCGTCCACCTCGCCCGGGTGCTGCACGGCGACGAGCACCCGCCGGTCCTGGACGATCGGACCGCAGGTCTCCGCGCCCTTCGGCACGGTGAGGAACTGCTTCAGCTCACCTCGGCGGTCACCGCGCGTGGCGACGCCGAAGAGTCCGTCGTGCGAGCCGAGGGCGGCGCCGTCGGTGGAGATCCACAGGTTGCCGTGGTCGTCGAAGGCGACGTTGTCCGGGCAGGAGATCGGGCTCACGGAGTCCTTCGGGAAGCCCGCGAAGTACGTCGCCGGGTCCTGCGGGTCGCCCGCGACCAGGAACAGCGACCAGGCGAACCGGGTGCTCTCCGGCCGGTTCCAGCGCTCGGTCAGCTCGAGGACGTGGCCGTGCTTGTTGGCGTTGCGCGGGTTGGCCTCGTCCGCCTTGGGGTTCGAGCCGACGCCGCGGTTGGTGTTGTTGGTCAGCGCGACGTAGACCTTGCCGGTGACCGGGTTGGGCTCGACGTCCTCGGGGCGGTCCATCTTGGTGGCGCCCGCCTTGTCGCCGGCGAGCCGCGTGAAGACGAAGACCTCCTCGGCGGTCATGCCGTCGACGTGCGAGACGGCACCCTTGGCGGTGGCGGTGGCCAGCGGGATCCACTCGCCGCTGCCGTCGAACTCGCCGTCCTTCGGGAGCTTGCCGGTGCCGTCGATCTCGATGGCGGGCGAGTCACCGGTGATCCTGGCGACGTAGAGCGTGCCCTCGTCGAGCAGCGTGAGGTTGTGCTCGCGCGCGGCGCGGCTGTTGCCGTGCTTCATCCGCTTGCTGCCGACGAACTTGTAGAGGTAGTCGAACCGCTCGTCGTCACCGGAGTACACGACCGGACGGCCGTCGTGCGTCAGGCGCACGGTCGCGCCCTCGTGCTTGAAGCGGCCGAGCGCGGTGCGCTTGCGCGGGACGGAGTCCGGGTCGTACGGGTCGAGTTCGACGACGTAGCCGAACCGGTGCGCCTCGTTGGGCTCCTGGGCGAGGTCGAACCGCTTGTCGAACCGCTCCCACTTGCGCCCGGTGGCGCCGGTGCCGATGCCGTACCGCTTGTCGGTCGCGCTGCTGCCGTTGGCGAAGTACTGGTTGAAGTTCTCCTCGCCGTGCAGGGTCGTGCCCCACGGGGTGGTGCCGCCGGCGCAGTTGTTGAGGGTGCCGAGCACCTTGCGGCCGGTCGGGTCGGCGGAGGTCCTCACCAGGTCGGACCCGGCGGCGGGGCCGGTCAGCCGGAACTCGGAGGTGGCGGTGAGCCGCCGGTTGAGGTGGTGCCGGGTGACGGGCGTGAGCTTGCCGCTCCTGCGGTCCTCCTCGACGACGACGATGCCCAGACCGTGCGCGGCCCAGCCGATCTCCACCTGCTCGCGGGTGGGGTTGTCGGAGTCGTAACCGCGGAACATCAGGACCTCGTCGCTGTACTCGTGGTTGGCCACGAGCAGCTGCCGGTCGCGCTCACCCTTGAGGGGGAGCAGCGCGAGGAAGTCGACGTTGTACCCGAACTGCCCGGCCTGCGCCTTGGCCGTCTGGTTCTCCGGGTCGAAGGCGGGCGCGCCGCGCAGGATGGGCTCGCCCCAGCGGATGACGACGTTCTGGCCGTAGCCCTCCGGCACGGTGACGGCGTCGGCGGTGTTGGGCGCGACGGGCGTGAACCGCAGACCGCGGGCACCCTTCGACTTCTGGCTCCCGTGGCCGTTTCCGTTCCCGTGGCCCCCCTTGCCGGCGACGGGGGCCGCCTGGGCGTCGGGGGCACCGGCGAGGTTGACCGCGCCGGCACCGGCCGCGACGACCGTGACAGCGGCGGCGGCCCGCATCATCGACCGGCGGCTGAGGGCGTCGGAGATGACGTCACCGACGTATTCGTTGGAGCTGGTGTTGGGCACCTCGTGGAAGCAGGCGTCACCACACCGGAAACGGCAGGTCAGGGCGGACCGGCCGCCAGGGTGCGAACTGGACGGCGTCCCGATCAACGGAAGCAGCTTGCGCACGTGTTCTCTCCTTGGATAACCGGGGTGTCAGCGTGACCGTAGGAGTACATATGTGCGGCAGCCGGGCGCCAGGGTGAACGGAAAGTGAACCTGCGGCAGAACAAATGGAGTTGCCGGCATCACGACATGATCATCTACAGGGGCCGAATGGTGCCCTTGACACCCTGCCCAAGATCACCCACAAGGGCCGCTAACCTTACGTGTCCGTCCTGGCCAGGGATCGACGGGCTACAACTCACGCGAAGGGTTGCGCACATGGGCATTCTCACTCTCCTGCGGAACGCGTTCGGTCGGTCACGCAAAGCGAGCACGGCGGAGGCGGAGGGTGCGGCGCCGGTCGCCGAAACGGACGGTGCGGAGCAATCCGCCCGTCCGGACGCCGCGACCGCGGCCACCCCGACGCCGCCCGAACCGGCCGACGAGTCCACGGCGGCCGAGGCTTCGGCCCCCCGGCTCCCGTCCCCCTCCCCCGAACCGACGCCGGAGGCCACCACGGCCTCCGTCCCGGAACCCCGCAACGACGAACACGACCTCGTCTCAGCGGCCTTCAACAACGTCACGCCCCCCACCTCCACCTCCCCGACCCCGGAACCGAAGGCAGCCCCCGAGCCCGCAGCCGAAAAGCCCGAGGCGGAGCCGAAGGCGGCAACGCCCCCCGAGGCCGAAGCGGCCCCCGAGCCCGACGCCGAACCCCAGGCCGAAGCCACCCCCGAGCCCGAGCTCAAGGCCGACGCCGAGGCGGACGCCGACCTCAAGACCGCGGCCAAGCCCGAGGCCGAAGCCGAGCCCGAGCCGGAAACACAGCCGGAACCCGCGACCGAGGCCGCCCCGGAACCCGAGCCGGAGCCGACGTCCGAGCCGGTGGCCGAGGCCACCCCGCAGGCCGAGCCCGAGCCGACGCCGGAGGCGGAGGCGCAGTCGGCCCCCCAGCCCGCGGCCGCCGACGACGAGGACGCCCCTCAGGGGCCACCCGCACCCGACAACGAAAGCCGCACGGGTGGTGCGGGTGGGAACACCACCGAGGCCGAAGGCGAAGCCGAGGTCACCCCCACCACACCCCCCACCGCCCCGGAGGCGATCCGCACCGCCTACGAAGCGGCCGCCGCAGCCCTCGCGGAGCACAACCTCACCGGCACCCGCGCCCACGTCTACCTGGTCCTCGACCGCTCCGCGTCGATGCGCCCGTACTACAAGGACGGCTCCGCACAGGCCCTCGCCGAGCAGACCCTCGCTCTCGCCGCCCACCTCGCCGCGGACCCCGAGTCCGTCACGGTCAAGGTCGTCTTCTTCTCCACCGAGGTCGACGGGACCGGCGAGCTGACCCTCGCCGACCACGAGAACAAGATCGACACCCTGCACGCGTCCCTCGGCCGTATGGGCCGGACCAGCTACCACGCGGCGGTGGCCGAGGTTCTCGCCCTGCACGACAAGGCGGCCCCCGGCCCCGGTGCCCCCGCCCTGGTGGTGTTCCAGACGGACGGCGCCCCCGACGCGAAGACCCCCGCGACCCAGTCCCTCACGGAGGCCGCGAAGACCCACCCCTCCGTCTTCTTCTCGTTCGTCGCCTTCGGTGACCCGGAGAACAAGGCGTTCGACTACCTCCGCAAGCTGAAGACTCCGAACACGGCCCACTTCCTCGCCGGCGAGTCCCCGTTGGAGCTCACCGACAAGGAGCTCTACGAGGCCGTACTGAAGTCCTGGCGCCCATAGCCGCAGCCCTGCCCCACAGCTGCGGCCCACAGCCGCGACCCACAGCCGCGGCCCGCAGGCGCGACACTCACGGGCATCCCACGCCGCCCGCTTCTCATCCCCCAAAACGAGAAGCGGGCGGCGTACCCGTGTCGGCTACGATTTGGAGGTTCCGTACGTTTCAACCCGGGAGCAGCCTCCGATGGCTCGACACCTCATCACCAGCGCCCTTCCGTACATCAACGGGATCAAGCACCTGGGCAACATGGTGGGGTCCATGCTCCCGGCGGACGTCTACTCCCGTTACCTGCGCCAGCGCGGCCACGACGTCCTGTACATCTGCGCGACGGACGAGCACGGCACCCCGGCCGAGCTGGCCGCGAAGGAGCAGGGTCTGCCCGTCGACGTGTTCTGCGCGCAGGCGCACGACGCGCAGAAGGCGGTCTACGACGGCTTCGCCCTCGCCTTCGACCACTTCGGCCGCAGCTCCTCGCAGCAGAACGTGGAGATCACGCAGCACTTCGCCCGCCGCCTCCGGGAGAACGGGTTCATCGAGGAGCGCGCGATCCGCCAGGTCTACAGCCCGGCCGACGGCCGCTTCCTCCCGGACCGCTACGTGGAGGGCACCTGCCCGCACTGCGGCTACGACAAGGCGCGCGGCGACCAGTGCGAGAACTGCACCCGCGTGCTGGACCCGACCGACCTGATCGACCCGCGGTCGGCGATCTCCGGCTCCACGGAGCTGGAGGTCCGCGAGACCAAGCACCTCTTCCTCCTCCAGTCGAAGCTCCAGCACGAGGTCGAGGAGTGGGTGGCCCGGCACGAGGAGGAGTGGCCGCAGCTGGCCGCGTCCATCGCGCGCAAGTGGCTGACCGAGGGCCTGCACGACCGCGCGATCACCCGCGACCTGGACTGGGGCGTCCCGGTGCCGGCCGACACCTGGCCGGAGCTGGCGGCCGAGGGCAAGGTCTTCTACGTATGGTTCGACGCCCCGATCGAGTACATCGCCGCGACGAAGGAGTGGGCGGACTCCGCGCCCGGCGGTGAGACGCGCGACTGGAAGTCGTGGTGGTACGAGGCGGACGACACCGTCCGCTACACGGAGTTCATGGCGAAGGACAACGTCCCGTTCCACACGGTGATGTTCCCGGCCACGCAGCTGGGTGTCCGCGAGCCGTGGAAGAAGGTCGACTACGTCAAGGCCTTCAACTGGCTGACGTACTACGGCGGCAAGTTCTCCACCTCGCAGAAGCGCGGTGTCTTCACCGACCAGGCGCTGGACATCCTCCCGGCGGACTACTGGCGGTACTTCCTGATCGCCAACGCGCCGGAGTCGGACGACGCGTCGTTCACCTGGGAGCACTTCACCGCCACGGTGAACAAGGACCTGGCCGACACCCTGGGCAACTTCGTCAACCGTGTCCTGTCCTTCTCGAAGAAGCGCTTCGGCGAGGAGGTCCCGGCGGGCGGCGAGCCCGGCGAGGCCGAGAGCAGGCTCGGGGAGGAGATCGCGTCGCTCCTCGCGGAGTACGAGTCCCAGATGGAGGCGCTGCAGTTCCGCAAGGCGGCGGCCGCGCTGCGCGCCCTGTGGTCCGCGGGCAACTCCTACCTGGAGGAGAAGGCCCCCTGGCTGGAGATCAAGACCGACCAGGACGCCGCGGCCCTCACGCTGCGTACGGCGATGAACCTGATCCGCCTGTACGCGGTGGTGTCGGAGCCGTTCATCCCGTCGACGTCGGCGGCGATGCGCCAGGTCTTCTCCCTGACCGGTGACACCGCGACCTGGGCCGGCGCCGAGGAGGCCCGCACGCTCACCTCGGTCCCCGCCGGTACCCCCTTCACCGTCCCGCCGGTCCTGTTCGCCAAGCTGACGGACGACGACCTGGAGGCGTACAAGGAGCGCTTCGGCGGCGAGCCGCAGCCCGCGTAACGGCCCCGCACCACCGACGTCAGGGCCCGGGAACAGAGGTTCCCGGGCCCTGACGCGTTCGATAGCGTCTCGGGAGATCACTTCACGCAGGGGGAGCATCCATGGCACTGTTCGGCAACGCGCACAGCATCAACCCGTCGCAGGCGCAGCAGGAGTACGCCCGCCTCCTGGGCCAAGGCGAGCAGGTGCACGCCGCCTACCTGCTGATCCGCGACACCATCCTCTTCACCGACCGCCGGCTGATCATGATCGACAAGCAGGGCATCACCGGCAAGAAGACCGAGTACCACTCCGTCCCGTACCGCAGCATCACCCACTTCGCCGTCGAGACGGCCGGCACCTTCGACCTCGACGCCGAGCTGAAGATCTGGATCTCCGGCACGCCCACCCCGGTGCAGAAGACCTTCACCAAGGGCGTCGACATCTACGAGGTCCAGGCCATCCTCACCCAGTTCGTGGCCCGCTGACCCGCACTGAACCCACCGCCCCCACCACGACCACGGACCAAGAAGGGGCTGCACATACCGGAGGCAAGGCGGCGGCGGGCTGCGGCTCATAAGGCAAAGGCGCGGGCCACTGCGCACAGCCCCCGGCGCGCCACCGAAGACTTCGCCGACGACGGCCTCTTTCCCAACTCCGACGCGCTGTTCTGAGCCGCACACCCACGCGCCCCGCATCCAGCGACAACCAGGTGCGGGGCGATGCGCAGGTGAGCAGGTGAAGGGTCAGCTTCCCGACACGTCTGCCACGAAGTCCGCCCGCGCATGGTGCGTAAGCACAAGCTGAGGGCCCTCCATGTTCTTGGAGTCGCGGACGTGCACCACGTCAGGGGCCTTAGCCGTCTCGATGCAGTCGTTGCCGTCACCACTGCTGCTGCAACTGCTCTTGAACCAGACCAGCGCTGGACTGTCTTGGCCGGTGGAGGTACTGATCATGTCTCCCCAAGCATCTGCTCGATGAGGGTCCGCGACTCTCGGGGCGTGAGAGCTGCGCCCGGATCATGCCATAGCGCAGTTCAAGGATCCTGAGCTGCTTCGGCTCGGACACCGGGCGACCGCTGAACGCACCTTCGAAGCGCCCCACCGCCGTGCCGTCCGGAAACTTGAGCACCTCGATCAGTCCGCCCGTGCCGAAGTGGTCCTCGCAGTCAGTCGGCATCCCCTGAATCGAGACGTTCAGCAACTGCCCAAGCTCCAGCAGGCGTTCAAGTTGCCGCCGCCAAACCACTCTCCCCCGACCGGGCGGCGCAGCGTCACCTCTTCCTGGACAAAACTCGGCGTCGGTGCCGGTGACCGTTCCAAGATCGAATGACGGGCCATCCGCGCGGCCACCATGCGCTCCGTTTCCTCATCCGAATAGGCAGGAAGCCAGGCATCGAAAAGTGCCCGCATATGCTCCTCGGTCTGCAACAGACCGTGGATGTTGTGGTTGCTGTACAGCGCCACCTCAACCGCCTGCGCCTCCCGCTTCCCGAGCTCCCGCACCCTCTTCGGATACCGGACCTTCTTCACGTCCTCCCAGGCCGCCGCGATGAGCCCGTCCGCGTCCAACACCTCGTCGGCCCTGTCCAGGTACTCCTGCCGGGGAATCCGCTTCCCGCCCTCAACCTTGCAGACCAGGTCCTCCCCATACTTGACCGCCGCCGCGAAGTCGGCGACCCGCATCCCCACGGTCTCCCGCCGCAGCCTCAACTGCCGTCCCACCGTGGCGAGAAGAGCCACGCCCCACTCGTCGTCCGGGTCCACCTCCCACCCCGGCTCGCCCGCCTCGGTCCGGAGCCGTACCCCCTCGCCGTCCACCGACATACCGCACTCCTCTGTCGTTCCGCCGTGCCGTAACGCCCGTACTCGTAAGCCGGTTTCCGACGGTCCGGACAGCGGCCGACAAGCTTCGACAGTCACCCTGCGTACCGACACCGTCACTGCTCACGGTAAGCACGCCGGGCCACGCCCGGTCACGTGAACAGCGAAAAGTCCACCCCACTTCTCTCACCCGCCGGCCAGTACCCGGCGCCCGCCGGAGACCGGCTCGCAGCCGCCTTCACCCGTCCAGGTGAACATCAACAACTGCGCTCCCGTCGGGCCTGGTCACAGGCCTACGCTCTCCACGGAACACGCATCGGCATGTGCCAGAGGCATTGTCTTTTCCATCCTCACCCTCACCCTCACCCTCACCCTCACAGGAATCCGTATGGTCAGCTCGCCCCACGAGGCGATGCACCGCATCTTCCAGGAATATCCGGGCCTCTTCTCCGGGGTCTCCGAGGTGCTCGGCGTCGACTTCCCCCCGCCCACCTCGGTCACCGTCCTGCCCAACGACCTCACCGAGACCAGCCCCGTCGAACGCCGCGTGGACACCCTCCTGCGGCTGGAGGCGGAGGACGGCGAGCCGCTGCTCCTCGCGGTCGAGGCCCAGGGCGGGAAGGATCCGGACAAGCCCGCCAGCTGGGCGTACTACGCCTCGTACCTGCTCACGAAGTACCGGCTGCAACCGCTGCTGCTGGTCGTCTGCCAGGACCGGGCCACCGCGGAATGGGCCGCGCGCGAGGTCAGCTTCGGTCCCCGCCAGTGGCCCCTGCTGACCCTGCGGCCGCTGGTCGCGGGACCGCACAACATGCCGGTGATCACCGACCCGGCCGAAGCCCGCAAGGATCTCGCCCTCGCCACGCTGGCCGCGATCACGCACGCCGCGCATCCGGACGCCGGGGCCATACTCAAGTCAATGACGACCGTTCTGCGGGACACACCGCAGAGCATCGCCGACCTGATCATCGAACTCATCGCACAAGGCCTGGGCAAATACCCGGCCGCACACCTGTGGAGGCAACTGGTGGCCGTGGACCTCTCCTTTTACAAGTCACCCCTCTCCGAGGAAATCCGCGACGAGGGCCGGGCCGAGGGCCGGGCCGAAGGCGAGGCGCGCCGTGCCGCCGAGGACGTCCTGGACATCCTGGAAGTACGCGGCATCGACGTCCCCGAAGCGGTCCGGGAACGCGTCACCGGCTGTGGCGACCCCGAGATCCTGCGCCACTGGCACCGGCGGGCCGTCACGGCCCCGACGGCCGAAGACATCTTCGCGGACGAGTAGTCACGGCTGACGGAGGGACCCACCTTCGCCGCCAACGGATTCCTCCCCCTGGGCCGGTACTCCGTCTCCCTCGACGAAGCGGAGTCCATACTGGTCAGCGCACCGGAATTCCGCGACTCCGCGACGCGCACGGCGCTACCGGCGCGCGGCTACCTGGAGGTGCGACTGTGACCGGCGACAGCTGGCGCGAGCACAGGCGCGCGCTCCTCCGAGACGCCCCGGCCGAGGCCGAGCGCTCCGCACGTCTCCTTGATCAGTTGGACACCGAGGACCGGGACGACGAGGAGATCGAGGCGGAACACCGCGCGAGCCGGCCGGCGGCGGCGCAGGAGTACGCCCGCGCGCCCGGCTCGACGAGGAACTGCAGCTCAGGCGGACCGGACCGGACACCGATCCCGCATCGCCACACGCGAGGGGCCCGGAACCGATAGCGGTATCGGTTCCGGGC
>NZ_JBHXQZ010000066.1:0-475 GCF_042717095.1 Streptomyces sp. NPDC058632
CACGCGGTCGACGACGACGCGCGCCGTGGCGTTACCGTGGTCCGCGCCGGCGCCGGGGGCCGTGTCCGCTGCCGCGTCGGCGCCGTTGGGGGGGGGCGCGGACGCGGCAGCCGGGGTCACGCCCGCCCCGGCCAGGGCCAGGGCGCAGAGCGCGACGACGAGAGGTTTTCTCATGCGGGGGTCCCCCTTTGCGACGGATCCCGTGACGGAGGCGGCGGAATTCCGCCGGCCACCCACAGGATTGATTGACATGTGCATTGTCAATACGTCGCAAGCGGGGGACAAGACGCCGTTTCCGGCCTTCGGGCTTTCGGACCGCCGGACTTCCCGGCCCTCCGGCCGGTGAGCTCCGCCGCCCGGATCACCCTCCCCCGCGCGGGGGGGGGGGGGGGGGCCCCCCCCGGGGGGGGGCGGGGGGGGGGGTTTGGGGCGGCGTTCCCCGCGGCGTAAAAGAAAAACCCCCGGGACCGTACCA
>NZ_JBHXQZ010000066.1:485-46011 GCF_042717095.1 Streptomyces sp. NPDC058632
GGGAGGCGCCCGCGCGGGGGAGGCTCGGTGCGGAGGTGATGGAGCGGCTTCCACGGCGGCTTCAACGATCACGGCCGGGAACGTTCCCACAGCGCTCCGTCACGGGCAGCCGGACATTCCGCCCCGACCGACACGTCTCACGTGGCGGATAACACGCCGCAAACGGCATTACCGGGCCGTAAGCTCCCACCATGCAGGTGATCCAGTCGACCAAGCTCGCCAACGTCTGTTACGAGATCCGGGGCCCGGTGCTCGAGGAGGCGATGCGACTGGAGGCAGCAGGGCACCGCATCGTCAAGCTCAACACCGGCAACCCGGCGGCGTTCGGGTTCGAGTGCCCGCCCGAGATCCTGGAGGACATCCTCCGCAACGTGTCGTCGGCGCACGGCTACGGCGACGCGAAGGGGCTGCTGGCCGCGCGCCGGGCGGTCGTGATGCACAACCAGACCCTCGGCATAGAGACCGACGTCGAGCACGTCTTCATCGGCAACGGCGTCTCCGAGCTGATCGTGATGGCGATGCAGGCCCTGCTCGACGACGGGGACGAGGTGCTCGTCCCGTCGCCGGACTACCCGCTGTGGACGGCGGCCGTCTCACTGTCCGGCGGTACGGCGGTGCACTACCGGTGCGACGAGCAGTCCGACTGGATGCCGGACCTCGCCGACGTGGAGCGCAAGGTCACCGACCGCACCAAGGCGATCGTCATCATCAACCCGAACAACCCGACCGGCGCGGTCTACGACGAGGCGATGGTCAGGGGCCTGACCGACATCGCCCGCCGGCACAACCTGCTGGTCTGCTCGGACGAGATCTACGACAAGATCCTCTACGACGACGCCACGCACACCCCCACCGCCTCGATCGCCCCCGACCTGCTCACCCTCACCTTCAACGGCATGTCGAAGGCGTACCGGGTGGCCGGATACCGGGTCGGCTGGATGGCGATCTCCGGACCCCGCGCGCACGCCGACTCCTACATCGAGGGCCTGACGATCCTGGCGAACATGCGCCTGTGCGCGAACATGCCGGGCCAGCACGGCGTGGTCGCCGCCCTCAGCGGACGTCAGACCATCAACGACCTGGTGCTGCCGGGCGGCCGGCTGCGCGAGCAGCGGGACACGGCGTACGACCTGCTGACCCAGATCCCGGGCGTGACCTGCGTGAAGCCGAAGGGGGCGCTGTACCTCTTCCCGCGGCTCGACCCCACTGTCTTCAAGGTCAAGGACGACCGGCAGATGGTGCTCGACCTGCTGCGCAGCGAGAAGATCATGGTCGTGCACGGCACGGGCTTCAACTGGACGGAGCCCGACCACTTCCGGGTGGTGACCCTGCCGTCGGCCGACGACCTGCGGGACGCGGTGGGCCGGATCGCCCGCTTCCTGGACGGCTACTGCCAGGTCTGACTCTGCGTGCCCACTTCGTCCGGTTCTGTCAACTGCTCAACTTTAGACGAATTCTAAGCTAGGATGGCTTCCTGATAGCACTCAGGAGGCCATCCATGTATGAACCGATCCGCACCAAGTCGGTCCACCGCGCGATGGCCGACTCTCCTCACGACTTTCCCCGCCGCTCCCGCGAGGAAGAGCTGGACATCCAGCTCGCGGGCCATCTCGACGCACTGCTCACCGTCACCGACGAGCTGCGCGCCGTGGCACCCTCGGCCGATCTGGACACGGCGGCCGAGCGGCTCGCCGCGCAGGTGACCCGCCTGCGGGGAGGAAGCGAGCCGGCCCGAGCGTCGGCGACCACGAGCGGGAGCGCGCCCCGCGTCACCACCCTGCACCGACAGGCGCACGCCCTCGCGGGCCGCGCCCTGGTCGTCGCCGCCTCCCGCGCCGACACGGTGGCCGCCATCCTGGCCGCCGAGCGGATGGACGCGCACACCGCGGCCCTCGAACCGCGCGAACTCGCGTCCCACTGAGCCCCGCCCCGGGGCTCCCACCGACGGCCCCGGTCCGCGTGCACCCACAGCGACGCGCGGACCGGGTGCCACGCACCAGCCACCGCCGGGGTCACCGTCCGGACGGTGACCCCGGACAAGTCCAGCCGGCCGGAGAAGATCAAGGCGACCTCGCCCAGGGTCACCCTGGCCGAGGTCGCCCACTCGTACTCGAACGCGGGCACGGACGGCGCCAGGATCCGCACCCGCGCTGACGGGTCACCGGCCTGAGGACCACCTGCACCTGCGACAGCGCCGGCCGCTTCTCCCACGCCGAGGAGGAGAAGGGCACCACGCCGAACTCCTCCTGGCAGTACCGCTACGGCCAGGCAGGCAATCCCACCGGCCAGGACGTCGGACAGGGCTGCCCGCGCGCCACCCAAACGGTCGACTACGCCCAGCAGATCATGAGCGACCCCTTGGTTCTGCCGTCCCACGGAGGAGCTCTCGTGCGGTCATCCGCCGATCCGGCTGTCCTGGCCCACAAAGGACTCGATGGTGTTCCTCTCCGGCTGTTGGCCGGAATCGTCATCGTGGTCTTCGTGGTCTTCGTGGTCTTCGGAGTCGCGCAGGCCCGTAAGAGGAAGTAGAACCTGAATTGTCGGCGGTGGGCGGCCCTTGTCCAGGGCGCCGCCCACTGCCGGTGGTCCGTGCGGGCGGTGTGTGGAAGCGGACAAGGCTCTGCCGAAGCCGGCCGTGGCGCGCTGCGGAGTCACTGGCCGTCGTGGTGCCCGGTGGAGGCGACCGGTGCGATCGCCCTCCGGCCCCGCACCTCGATTCGGTGCCCCTGTGTGTGCGGTTCGATCGCGGCGGCCGGCGGGATCCCGGTGCGGGCGTGCTTGCTCGATCAGGGCGAGGGACGCCTCCGGAGGCAGTGCGGCGGCCCTGAGCAGATCGCATGCCTTGCGATACCGCGTCACGAGGGCCGGATCGTCCATGGTGTCCCGCTGTACTGCGACTCCAGGTGGACCGGTGGAGAAGCATCGGGAAGGGTCATGGCCTTGGCCATGCCCATCATGAGCGGGTGCGGGCCGCAGTTCCGCGGAAGGATCCGGGAAACAACCCGGTGACGCCGTGCCGGCTCAGCGATGCGCTCCAGCTGTTCGGCGTTCCGCTCCGGCGGCAGGATCGGTCGGCGCAGCAGCGACAGGCCGAACACGGTCCGGCACATGAGGAGTTGGTCCGCGGCCTCGAGAAGGGAGCGGTGGCCGTGACGACGTGGAGGCTCCCGGGCACCTGGTCCGGAGTGGCCGGTTCCCGTTGCATACCGGTATCACGAGGACACTCTCCGTTCACCCGGGCCGCCCAGGAATGACGGATTCCGGAGGGACGCTCCGCGTGTGAGACGAATCGCAGGGATCATCCTCGCGGTGCTGCTGATCGGCGGCGTGGTGGCTGCCGTCGTCGCAGGCCGGGACAACGAGGAGACAGGCACGGCAACGAAGACCGTGCGCATGGTCATCGGGTCGGAGAAGGCCGAGTTCTTCGCAGATCCCGACGTGGTGAAGGCCCTGGACGCCAAGGGTTACACCGTCGAGGCCCAGACCTCCGGGTCCTGGGCCATGGAAGGGCTGGACCTCACGGGGTACGACCTCGCCTTCCCGTCCAGCCAGGCGCCGGCCGCCGAACTCGCCGCCAAGCACAAGGTCCAAGGCTCCCTTCCCCGCCCGTTCTACTCGCCCCTCGTCGTCGTGGCCCACAGCGGGGCCGCCGAGGTGCTCGCCCGGAACGGGCTGGCCACACTGGACGGGCGGAGCCGGGGGACCCTGAGGATGGACGCCTACCTGGAGGCCGCCGAGGACGACCGGACCTGGCAGGAGCTCGAGGGCGCGGGCGAGTACGGGGAGCTGACCGGCACCCTCTACATCTCCAGCACAGATCCGGAGACCTCCAACTCGGGCGCCCTCTACCTGGCCGCCGCCTCCTACGTGGCCAACGGCGGCAAGGTCGTCTCGAGCGACGCGGAGGTGGGGCGCGCGGCACCGCTGATGCGGAAGCTGGTCAGTGTCCAGGGCGCGCAACAGGCCAGCTCCGACGCTGTCTTCCGGGACTTCGTCAGCGGCGCGGGCAACCCGCTCGTCCTCATCTACGAGTCCCAGGTGGCCGCCCTCCTCGGTGAGCAGCAGAACCCCGACGACCTGGTCGTCCTGTACCCGGACACCACGGTCAACAGCGACCACACCGTCGTCCCGCTCACCGACGACGGCAAGGGCCTGGCCGAACTCCTGGGCACCGAACCGGCTTTGCGCAAGCTGGCGGTCCGGCACGGTTTCCGGCCGCAGGGCGACCTCGCCGAGTTCGAGCAGGCCACCTCGCGGCGCACCGCGTATCTCAAGCAGGAACTGACCGGCGTCCGTCAGGCCCCCGTGCCCACCTCCGCGGTGCTGCGCGAACTGGCGCGACGGGCGCGGGGATAAGGGGGAAGGATTCACGTGACGAACACCGGAGGGGACTTCGTCCTCACACCGCCCGAGGCCGTCGCCGCCGTGCCGCGGGAGAAGGCCGGCGGACTCGTCCCGGTCGAGGACGGTGTCCGCGAGGAGATGGCGGCCAGGGCCGCCGCGTACGTCGAGGGCCTGGCCGCCCTGGACGCCCGCTCGCCCGAGTTCGCCGGCAAGGTCGGCGAGATCACCGCGCTGGGCGCCGGTGAGATGCGCACCGCCACCGCGCAGTCCAACCGCATGCTGGAGCGCACCGTCCGCAGCCTGCCCGGCAAGGGCGGGGACGCCCAGTCCAAGGTGGCGGGCTCGCTCGTCGAACTGCGGCGTGTGGTCGAGGACCTGGACCCGCGGGACCTGCCGGCGGGCAAGGCACGCACGTTCCTCTCCCGGCTGCCCGGCGGCAACAAGCTGCGCGACCACGTCGCCAAGTACGCCTCCTCGCAGTCCACCCTGAACAGGATCGTGGGTTCGCTGCGCGGCGGGCAGGACGAACTGCGGCGTGACAACGCCTCGCTGCAGACCGAGCGGGTCCGCCTCTGGGAGAGCATGGGCAAGCTCCAGGAGCACGTCGTCCTGACCGAGGCCCTGGACGCGGCCGTCGAGCGGCACATCGCCCAGGCCGAGGCGGGCGATCCGGCGCAGGCCGACGCGCTGCGCGCCGACGTCCTCTTCCCGGTCCGGCAGAAGCAGCAGGACCTGCTGACCCAGCTCGCGGTCTGCGCGCAGGGCTACCTCGCCATGGACGTCGTACGCCGCAACAACGACGAGCTGATCAAGGGGGTGGACCGCGCGGCCACCACGACCGTGTCGGCACTGCGGATCTCCGTGATGCTGGCCTCGGCACTCGAGAACCAGAAGAAGGTCGTCGAGCAGGTCGACGCCCTGCGCGGGACCACCGAGGAACTGATCCGGTCCAACGCGGAGATGCTGGCGACGCAGAGCGGGGAGATCCAGCGCATCGCGGCCGACCCGGCGGTCGGCGTCGAGACGCTGCGGGCGGCCTTCCAGCAGATCTACCGCACCCTCGACGACATCGACACCTACAAGGTGCGGGCGACCGAGGTGATGGCGGCGACGGTGGAGAGCCTGACCTCCGAACTCCGGAGCGCGAGCACGTACCTGGAGCGCAGCCGGTCGCAGAACTCCCTGGAAGGCGGCATCGGATGAACCACCGGCCGGACGTGACGAGATGTTCGCCCGCCGTGCGGCGCCGCCGCCCGCCGGCCTCCCTGCTCGCCGCCGGGCTCGCGGCCCTCACCCTGCTGACCGCGTGCACGTCCTCCTCCGGCGACGAGGAGCAGGACGGCAACGAGCCCCGGCCCGGCACCCTGCGGGTCCTCGCCTCCAGCGAACTCAGCGATATGGAGCCGGTGTTCGAGCAGGTCGAGGAGGACACCGGGGTCACGCTGCGGCCCACCTACATGGGCACCCTCGACGCCGTGGACCTGCTGGCCGAGGGGAAGGCGGACGACCGGTACGACGCCGTGTGGCTGTCCTCCAACGACTATCTGCGGCTGAACCCGGCCGCGGAGAAGAGGGTCGTCTCGCAGACCCCGGTCATGTCCAGCCCGCTCGCCATCGGCGTCAAGAACCCCGTCGTCCGGGAGTTGGGATGGAAGCCCGCCGAGGTCACCTGGTCCGACATCGACGAGGCGGTCCGAGGCGGGAAGCTCACCTACGGGATGACCGACCCCAACCGCTCCAACTCGGGTTTCTCCACGCTGATATCGGTCGCCTCGGCACTCTCGGGAGCCCAGTCCGCGCTCACCGACGCGGATGTGGCGAAGGCACGCCCGAAGCTGAAGGAGTTCTTCAAGGGACAGAAGCTGACGTCGGGTTCGTCGGGCTGGCTGGCCGGCGCGTACGCCCGCCGCGGTGACGTCGACGCGCTCCTCAACTACGAGTCCGTCCTGCTGGGCCTCGACGACCTGACCGTGATCCGCCCGAAGGACGGCGTGGTCACCGCCGACTATCCGCTCTCCTCCCTGGCCGCCACGGACGCGGACACCCGCGACAACGTGCGCCGGGTGACCGAGTCGCTGCGCTCGAACGCCGTGCAGCGGCTGATCACCGACCGCACGCTGCGCCGCCCGGTGGTCCCCGGGGTGGAACCGGCGGCCGGCCTCGACGACGGCCGGCGGCGCGAACTGCCGTTCCCCGGCAGCCTCTCCGTCGCCGAGGGCCTGCTCGACTCGTACCAGAACGAACTGCGCCGCCCCTCGCGGACGGTGTACGTCCTCGACACCTCCGGCTCGATGGAGGGCGACCGCCTCGACCGGCTGAAGAAGGCCCTCACCGGCCTCACCGACGACTTCCGGGAGCGGGAGGAGGTCACGCTGATGCCGTTCGGCACGGACGTGAAGAGCGTGCGCACCCATGTCGTCAACCCCGACGACCCGGAGAAGGGCCTCGCCGCGATCCGCCGGGACACCGGGCGGCTGTCCGCCTCGGGCGACACCGCGATCTACTCGTCGCTGGAGCAGGCCTACGGCCGTCTCGGCGGCGGCGAGGACACGTTCACGTCCATCGTGCTGATGACGGACGGCGAGAACACCGCGGGTCCCGGTGCCGGGGCGTTCGAGGACTTCCACGCCGGGCTGCCGGACGGGCAGACCGACATCCCCGTCTTCCCCATCCTCTTCGGCGACTCCGACCGCGCGGAACTGGAGGACATCGCCGAACTGACCGGCGGCCGTCTCTTCGACGCCCGGAAGGGCTCGCTGGACGGCGCCTTCGAGGAGATCCGTGGCTACCAGTAGGGCGCTGGCGTACCTGGAGTCCCGCAAGAACCTCGCCGGCAGCGCGGGCGGGCTCGTCGGGCTGGTGCTGACGTTCACGGGCGTGGCCGGGGTGTACTGGCCGGTCGTGGTGGCCGGTCTGTACGGTGCGGGCGCGCTGATCGCCCCGCCGGAGCGGCCGGGTCCGCCGGACTTCCCGGACCCGTCCGCGCAGCTCGACGAGGTGCGGGCCGACTTCGAGCGGCTCGAGGCCTATCTCGCGGGCGTCGACCTGCCGGACGCGGCGGCCGGCCGGCTCGGCGAACTGACCGGGCTGCTGTCCGCGCTGCTCGACCCCGACTGGGCGCCCGAGATCCTCGCCCAGGACCCGGAGGCCGTCCACGCCCTGTCCCGGGCGGTACGGCAGGACATCCCGGAAGCCGTCGACACGTTCGTGCGGACGCGCTGGTGGGCGCGGTTCACGCCGGGCCAGGAGCCTCCGGAGCGGCACCTCGAACACCAGCTCGGCCTGCTGAGCACGGAGGCACTGCGGCTGGTCGAGAGCGTGGGCGAGGAGGAGCGGCAGCGGCAGCGGACGCTCTCGCAGTATCTGAAGGACCGGTCGAAGTAGCGGGGTCGGGCTCGCCGGGTGGTGGGTGGTGACATGGCGAAGGCCCGTCGCCGCCCGTTCCCGTCGGGGCGGACGGGTGGGTGACGACAGGCCCAGGGCCCCCCACGCCGTTGTGCGGGGCCTCGCCGGTCTGGGGTGCGGTCACCGCGGCCGGCCGTGACGAGGGTGCTGGTCAGGGCGCGATCGGTGCCGGCCGCGGCGTCTTGGGGGTCCTCCGCGGCGGGAGGACCGGCGGGCGGGATCAGCCCAGGCGCCGCACCAGGGCGTGGTACTGGTCCCACAGCTCCGTGGGGGTGTGGTCACCGAAGGTGTTGAGGTGCCCGGGAACCAGCGCGGCCTCCTCACGCCACACGTCCTTGTCGACGGTGAGCAGGAAGTCCAGGTCGGAGTCGGACAGTTCGAGACCGTTCGTGTCGAGGGCCTCCTTGGTCGGCAGAACGCCGATCGGGGTCTCGACGCCGTCCGCCGTGCCCGCCAGACGCTCCACGATCCACTTCAGGACGCGGCTGTTCTCGCCGAAGCCGGGCCACACGAACGTGCCCTCGTCGTTCTTGCGGAACCAGTTGACGTAGTAGATCTTCGGCAGCTTGGACTGGTCCTTGTCCTTCGCCACGTCGATCCAGTGGCCCATGTAGTCGCCCATGTTGTAGCCGCAGAACGGCAGCATGGCGAACGGGTCGCGGCGCAGCTCGCCGACCTTGCCCTCGGCGGCGGCGGTCTTCTCGGAGGCCACGTTGGCGCCGAGGAAGACGCCGTGGTTCCAGTCGAAGGACTCCGTCACCAGGGGGACGGCCGTGGCACGGCGCCCGCCGAAGAGGATCGCGGAGATCGGCACGCCCTTGGGGTCCTCCCACTCGGGCGCGATGATCGGGCACTGGGAGGCGGGCGTGGTGAACCGGGCGTTGGGGTGGGCGGCCGGGCTGTATCCATTTTCCCGGGCCGACTCGGGCGTCCAGTCGTTGCCCTTCCAGTCGGTCAGGTGGGCCGGTGTCTCCTCGGTCATGCCCTCCCACCACACGTCGCCGTCGTCGGTGAGGGCGACGTTGGTGAAGATCGAGTTGCCCCACAGGGTCTTCATCGCGTTGGCGTTGGTGTGCTCGCCGGTGCCGGGCGCGACGCCGAAGAAGCCGGCCTCGGGGTTGATCGCGTAGAGGCGGCCGTCCTCGCCGAACCGCATCCAGGCGATGTCGTCACCGATCGTCTCGACGGTCCAGCCGGAGACCGTGGGCTCCAGCATGGCGAGGTTGGTCTTGCCGCAGGCGCTCGGGAAGGCGGCGGCGACGTACCTGGACTCCCCCTGCGGCGGGGTGAGCTTGAGGATCAGCATGTGCTCGGCGAGCCAGCCCTCGTCGCGGGCCATGACGGAGGCGATGCGCAGGGCGTAGCACTTCTTGCCGAGCAGGGCGTTGCCGCCGTAGCCGGAGCCGTAGGACCAGATCTCGCGGTCCTCGGGGAAGTGCGAGATGTACTTGGTCCGGTTGCAGGGCCAGGGCACGTCCTTCTGGCCGGGCTCCAGGGGAGCGCCGACGGAGTGCACGGCCCTGACGAAGAAGCCGTCGTCGCCGAGCTCGTCCAGGACGCCCTGGCCCATGCGGGTCATGGTGCGCATGGAGACGGCGACGTACGCGGAGTCGGTGATCTCCACACCGATCGCGGACAGCGGCGAGCCGAGGGGGCCCATGCAGAAGGGCACGACGTACATCGTGCGGCCCTTCATGGAGCCGCGGAAGACGCCCTTCTCACCGGTGAAGATCTCCCGCATCTCGCCGGGGGCCTTCCAGTGGTTGGTGGGCCCGGCGTCCTCCTCCTTCTCGGAGCAGATGAAGGTGCGGTCCTCGACGCGGGCGACGTCGCTGGGGTCGGAGGCCGCGTAGTAGGAGTTGGGGCGCTTGACCGGGTCGAGTGCGCGGAACGTGCCCCTGTCGACCAGTTCCTCGCTCAGCCGCTGGTACTCGGCCTCGGAACCGTCGCACCAGACCACGTGGTCCGGCCGGGTCAGCTCGGCGATCTCGTTGACCCAGGAGATGAGTCCCTGGTGGGTGGTGGGGACGCTGGGAGCCGCGATGTCGCGCGCCACGATTGCTCCTAAGTGAGGGTTCTTGGTCTGGAGGGCCCCGTGGGGGCTGCGGCCCGGATGCTTCACGGTGGAATCTTGGGCGCTCATCCGGTGCCGACCGCACTCATTTGATCCTCCGATGCGAGTGCCCATCTGTCCAGGGGGTCTCACATGTGAGCAGAGTGACGATGGCCACGGTTTTCCGGGAGGGCCTACGCGCACGCTGGGTCTCTTTACGTGCACGTTGCGTTCACCGGGTCATCTTTTTACCGGAATGCGCCGCGGGGTGTACTGGCGAGTAGGCCGCATGAGATCATGGCCACTTCACGGCAGCCGATCCGCCGGACCGATTCGTAACTTACGGTTCCGTAGGTACGATTGCAGTCATGACAGCGTTCGTCCCCGACGCCTCGGACTCGCCCGACGCGCCCGCGGACCGGCCGGCCGAAGGCCGCGGACCGGTCCCGACCTCCCTCCCGCACCCGGTCAAGCCCAAGCTCCGAGGCTGGCTGCACCTGGGCATGTTCCCCGCCGCCCTGGTCGCCGGGCTGGCGCTCGTCGCCCTCGCCGACTCGACCCGGGCCCGCGTCGCCTGCGCGGTCTTCGCGCTGACGGCCTGCCTGCTGTTCGGCGTGAGCGCCCTGTACCACCGGGGCGACTGGAGCCCGCGCATGGACGGCGTGCTCCGCCGCCTCGACCACGCCAACATCTTTCTGATCATCGCCGGCACCTACACACCGCTCACCATGCTGCTCCTGCCGGAGGCGAAGGGGCGGTTGCTGCTGTGGGGCATCTGGGCGGCGGCCCTCGCCGGGATCGCCTTCCGGGTGTTCTGGGTGGGCGCCCCGCGCTGGCTCTACACCCCGTGCTACATCGCGATGGGCTGGGCCGCCGTCTTCTACCTCCCCGACTTCATGCGCAGCGGCGGCATCGCCGTCCTGGTCCTGGTGATCGTGGGCGGCGTGCTCTACAGCGCGGGCGGGGTGATCTACGGCCTCAAGAAGCCCAACCCGTCACCGCGCTGGTTCGGCTTCCACGAGGTCTTCCACTCCTTCACCCTGGCCGCCTTCATCGCCCACTACGTGGGCATCTCCCTGGTGGCCTACCAGCACTGACGAGCCGGGAGCGCCCGGGCTCCCCGGACGGGGGCGGCGGGGAAATCCCGGGGCCGCGGGCCGCGCACATGACATCCTGACCCGGTGAACGGTCCCGAGATCCATGTCGAGTTCGCCCCCGACCTGCTCGTCTTCGTCCCCCGGGCACGCACCGCCGGCGCCATGAAGGCTCCGGCCGACGGCGTCTCCACCCTCGGCCACGTCGTCGAGTCCCTCGGTGTCCCGCTGACGGAGGTCGGCGCGCTGCTCGTGGACGGCCGCGAGGTGCCCGTCTCCCACCTCCCCGCCGCGGGTGAGTCGGTCACCGTCCGCCCCGTCGCCCACCCCCAGCGCGTACCCGGCGCCCCGCTCCGCTTCCTCCTCGACGTCCACCTCGGCACACTGGCCCGCAGGCTGCGGCTGCTGGGCGTGGACACGGCGTACGAGTCGACGGACATCGGCGACCCGGCCCTGGCCGCCCGGTCCGCGGCCGAGAAGCGGGTGATGCTCAGCCGCGACCGCGGGCTGCTGCGCCGCCGGGAACTGTGGGCCGGCGCGTTCGTCTACAGCACCGGGCCCGACGAGCAGCTGCCGTACGTCCTGGACCGGTTCCGGCCCGAGCTGCGCCCCTGGACCCGCTGTACCGCCTGCAACGGACTGCTCCGCGCCGCCACCAAGGACGAGGTCGCCGACCAGCTGAAGAGCGGCACGCACCGCTCGTACGACGTGTTCGCCCAGTGCGGCGACTGCCACCGCGCCTACTGGCGGGGCGCGCACCACGACCAGCTGGAGGCGATCGTGGAACGCGCGCTGAGCCGGGTCGCCCAGGGGAACTGAGCGACCCGGCCGTTCGGCGTCGCGCCGTGCGGCCCGTGCTCAGCCGCGGCGCTTGACGTCGCCCTTGCCGCAGGCGACGCCGTCGCGGTTCCTGTCCAGCCGCAGCGGGTCGTCCCCGCCGTTGACCTCGAGCGTCCCGTACTCGTTCCGCTTCAGCCAGGCGCAGCGGGCGGCGGTCGTCGCCCCGGCCTCGGCCGGGAAGGCGGTCGGTACGCAGACGTCGGCCGAGCCGTAGTGCCGGTCGCAGCCGGAGACGGTCGGCGGGACCGGCTTCGAGGCGCGCTTCCTCCCCGGCCCGGTGGCCTTGCCCTCCGGGGCCCCGGCGAAGTCGTGCACATGGGCGCCGGCGTCCTCGGCGGTCAGCGCGGCCGGACCCCGCAGGTGCACCCACTCGGCGACCGAGGGCACGCCGTTCGCGTCCACCGCGAAGAGCATGTACCAGCCGGGTGGCGCCAGGTCGGGGTTGCTCGTCACGTTCAGGTCGACGGTGTTCTCGTCGTTTCCGTCGACGGACAGGGGCAGGTCCACGAACCGCTGGTTCGGGTCGGAGGAGTGGGTGACGGCCGCCGGACGGATCAGCTCGGCCTTGGCGACGGGCCGGTCGACGGTGATCCGCTGGGTGTCGCCGTAGGTCCACTCGCTGTCGATCAGCGAGGTGATCACCGGCCGCCCGCCCTTGAAGAGGTAGGGCGGGCTGTAGACCGACACGTCGTGGTTCCAGCTGCCGTTGCCCGGGTTGTCGCCGGTGGTCATGACCCGGCCGTCGGGCAGCAGGAACGCCGAGGAGTGGTAGCCGCGTGCCTCGGGGTCGACGGCCACCGGGTCGAAGGTCTCCGCCACCGGGTCGAAGAGCGACGTCTCGAAGACCGGGTCGGCCCGGTTGTGCAGTCCGCCGCCGGTCTCCAGCACCTTGCCGTCGGGCAGCAGGACCGCGGAGAGGTACATCTTGCCCTGGTCACCGGTCTGCGGCACCGGGCCGTCACCGTAGTCGACCGTGCCCTGCGGGATCGGCGGACCGGCGACGTAGGCGGGGTTCGCCTCCTTGAGGTCGATGACGTCGGTCAGCCGGTTCGCGTCCGGGTTGGAGTCGATGTTGCCGCCGCCCAGGGTGAGCACCCTCTGGTCCTGCGCCGGGGGCAGCAGCACACTCGCCGACTGGTCCCGTTCGTCCTTGTTCCGCAGGCCCGGGACCTCGGTGACCGTGTTGGCGTCGTAGTCGTAGATCGCCGAGCCGGTGCCCGGGATGTTGTTGCCGAAGACGTGGCTGCCCGAGTAGAACAGCCGCCCGTCCTGCATCAGGATCATCGACGGGTACAGGCCCCAGTACGACCAGGTCTGGTTGACCTGGTTCATCGGCAGCCACCGCTGCTCGGCGTCGGACCAGAGGTCGGCGGTGACCGAACCGGTGGAGTCCTCGCGCAGACCGCCGAAGCTGATCACGTCGCCGTTGCCGAGGACCGTCGCCGACGGGTACCAGTGGCCGTCGTTCATGTCGTTGGTCCTCGTGTAGGTCTCGGTCTCCGGGTCGAAGACGTACGAGTCCCTGTAGCCCTGGTAGCCGATCGTGCCGTCGGCGGCCGCGTAGCCCTTGTTGCCGCTCATCACCAGTACCCGGCCGTCCCGGAGCTGCACGTGTCCGGCACAGAACATGTCGTCCGGTGTGGGGATCACCTCGTACGTGCCGTCCTCGGGGTCGTAGACGGCGCTGGTGAAGGTGCCGGCCTCGAACAGCTCCTCGCTGTTGCCGGAGCCCGCGATCAGCAGCACCTTGCCGTTGTGCAGCACCACCGAGTGCATCGAGCGCACCGGGTTCCGCGTGGGCAGCACCTCCCACGAACCGTCGGCGCACTCGACGGCGGTGCCGGTGCAGCCCGGGTCCGGAACCGGCTCGGCGACCTGGTCCATCGTGTAGTCGTCGGTGGTGACCGCGCCGGTGCCGTAGACGGAGACGCCCCAGGAGATGCGGTCGGTGCCCGCCGGGACCTCCGGGGTGCGGACCGTCGCCTCCGTCCAGGTCGCGGGCTGCATGTCCAGCGTCTTCAGATCCGTCCAGTACTGCCAGCCGGCCGTCTCGTCGTGCCGGAACAGGGTGAGGGACGCGTCCGGGGTCGTCGACCTGTACCAGAGGCCCAGGTCGTACTGCCTGCCCGGCGTCACGACCGGCGCGCACTCGGCGGACTCGGTGATCAGCGCCTTGCGGTCGCCCTCGGCGCGGCGGGTCAGCTCGACCTTCATCGCCTTGTCGCCGGAGTGGGCGTCGGAGGTGGTGGTGAAGGAGAAGTCGTTGTCGCCCCAGCCGGACTTCTCCCAGCAGTGCGGCATGTCGTCCACGCCGGCGGTCTCGAACCCGGGGTTCGTGATCAGGCCGGCGGCGGAGGCGGGCTGCGGAGCGGTGAGGAGAAGACCGGTGGTGAGCGCGCCGACGGCCAGCAGGGCGGTACGGCGTCTGGATCGCGCAGGGGTTCTCGTACGGTGCGGGCTCCTGCTCCGCGTTCTCATGCGGTGCTCCTCGCGGTGCGGCCCTCTTCGGTGCGGCCCTCTTCCGGCCGGCGCCCTGCGGCGCCGGTCTCGGCTGTGCGGGTCTCGGCTGTGCGGGTCTCGGCTGTGCGGGTCTCGGCTGTGCGGGTCTTGCGGGGCAGGTACACCAGCGCCTCGGTGGCGGCGAAGCGCAGGACGAAGGTGGTGACGAGGGCCAGCGCGGTGGCCGGCAGTACGGCCATCCCGAACCGGCCGGCCAGCAGCGCGATCAGCGGCAGCCGCAGCAGCAGATCGGCGTTGGCGAGCAGCGCGAACCGCGCCGTGCGGTCGGTCCAGTGCCGGTGCCGCCGCCGCTCGCGGAACAGCAGGGTCTCGATCAGCAGGAAGTTCCAGGCGACGCCGAACTGGTTGGCGACGATCTCGGCCGGCAGGTAGTGCAGGCCCGCCCCGGTCAGCGCCCACAGTGCCAGCAGGTTGGGCACGAAGCCGGTCAGCCCGATCAGCCCGAAGGCGATCATGCGGGCCGGCGAGGACTCCATGCGCAGCCCGGCGAGGTGCCGCAGGAAGCGCAGCCCCTCCTTGGCGGTCGACTTGGACTCACCGGCGAACCGGTCCTGGAAGACGAACGGCACCTCGCCGACCGTGCGGGGGCGGTTGCGGACGGCCAGTTCGAGGAGGATCTTGTAGCCGAGGGGCTTGAGGACGTCGGCGGTGACGGCGCTGCGGCGGACGGCGAAGAAGCCGCTCATCGGGTCGCTGACGCCGTGCAGACGTCGCGGGAACAGGGACTTGGTCAGCCAGGTCGCCCCGCGCGAGACGGCCACCCGGTAGCCGCCGGCCAGCCCGGCGCGGCTGCCTCCCTCGATGTACCGGGAGGCGACGACCAGTTCGGCCTGCGCCCGCTCCCCCGTCGCCACCAACTCCGGTACCAGGGACGGCGGATGCTGGCAGTCGCCGTCCATGACGACGACCCAGTCCGACGAGGCGGCCCTGATGCCCTCCACGACGGCGCCGCCGAGGCCGCCCGCCGCCTCCTCCCGGTGCAGCACGGTCACCGGAAAGGGACAGTCGCGGGCCGCCTCGCGCACGACGTCGGGGGTGTCGTCGGTGGAGTCGTCCACGAAGAGGACCTCGCAGGGCAGCCGGACCGGCACCGATTCGGTGATCAGCCGCAGCAACTGCCTGACGTTCGCTGACTCGTTGAACGTCGGCACGACGATCGTGACCGCGCCGGGCTCCGGCACACTCGCGGTGGCCGGGGCGGGGACTGCGGCGGGGGCGGCGGGGGCGTCCAGCTCGCCGGGGACCGTGGACTCCTGGTTCATCGGGTTCCTCCGGTGGTTCCGCTGGTTTCGGTGGTGGCGACCTGGCGGATCTCGACGCGGTCCGCGCCGGTGCCGAACACGGCGACCGGCTCCGAGTGCTCGATGGCCGCCTTGACATTGGGCAGGTCCACCGCGTCGCGCCGTACGGTCGGTGAGGCGACGACGTAGTCGATGTCCCGCCAGCCGCGCGGCATGGTCTTCGTCACCGCCGGGTCCAGGTCGGCCTTGTAGAACCAGATGACGCCGAGTCCGGGCCGGTACCCGGCGTGCACCAGGTCCAGCCACATCGCGTCGTCCACCAGCACCCGGGTGCCGCCCGGGTCGGGCACCTCGGTGGCCATCCAGCGCGACGCGGCCTCGTAGGGGGCGTTGGCGTCGGTGGTGACGGCGGTGCGGGCACCGTCGTACCAGCGGGGCACGACGTAGGCGCAGGCGGCGAGGGCGAGTGTGGCGGCGAGCGCGTACCGGGCGTACCCGACGGAGCGGCGCTCGGTGCCGGACCGCCATCGGCGCAGAACGGCGTGGGCGACGCTCGCGGTGCCGCCCGCGAGGACGAGCGCGAGGAAGGGCAGCGCCTGGATCACGTACATGGCGGGCAGATAGCCGCTCGGGCGCAGGGCGAGCGCGGCGAGGACCGCCACGGTGAGCGCCGGTCCGGTGAGCGCGCGGGCGGTGACCGACCAGCGCCAGGTGGCGAGCAGCAGCAGCGCGCCGGCCAGGCCGCCCAGGGGCAGCACCCGGTCGTAGTACAGCCAGGACTGCAGGACGCCCCACGAGCCGGAGCCCTGGTCGAGGATGAATCCCGAACCGGGCCTGGTCAGCTGGTACTGGACGCCCTCCCACAGCGAGACGTGCCCCCCGCCGGGAAACAGTTCGCCCTTGAGCAGGGCGAACAGCGGATAGGAGAATCCGATCAGCGCGCAGGCCGTGACGGCGCCGGTCAGCGCGAACTTGCGGGTGTCCCGGTGGCTGTGCAGCCACGCGGTGGCGAACAGGGCGGGCAGGACGACGAGCATCGTCTCCTTGGTGAGCACCGCCGTGGCGGCGGCGATCCCGGCGCCGAAGTGGTGCCAGAGGTGGCGGCTCGGCGAGGCGGCGAGGGTGAACGCGAGCAGCGTCCACATCACCGCGAGGTTGTCGAGGAAGATCTCGCGCTGGAGCACCACCGACAGCGGGGACAGCCCGAACAGGACCATGCCGAGGCCGGCCGCCCAGCGGGGCAGCGCGAACCGCCGGCCGAGGACGTGGACGAGGACCGCGCTGATGCCGCTGATCAGCAGCATCACTCCCCGCATGGTGCCGACGGTCATCGACTCCGGGCTGATCGTCGCGGGGATCCAGGTCAGCACGGCGAGCTGGATCCAGCCGAGGGGCGGGTGGTCGTACCAGTAGGTGTAGTGGGCCAGACCCCGGCCCTCCTGGACGGCCCAGGCCTGGGCGAGGTAGGTGCCCTCGTCGTCGCTGAGGGTCGGATAGGAGCCGATGTTCCAGCCCTGGACGACGAGGATCGCCACCAGGAGGACACCGCACAGGAGGAGGTCGGAGCGGGAGGAGCGCAGGCGGCCCGGTGGCTCCGTGCGGCGGCCGGTGCGGGTGCGGGTGGGACCGGCCTCGGGCCCGGGCCCGGGCTCGGGGCCATGGGGGGCGGGGACCTGCGGGACCGGCGCGGCGGTCCCGGCCGCCTCTGCCGTCTCTGCCGCCTCTGCCGTTCCTGCGGTCCGGTTGCGGGCAGCGTTCATCGCTCCCGCGGCATTCGCCGCGGGGAGGGTGGAGGTCACGCGAGAACGTCCTCTCGGGTCACGTCGTCCGCGGTGAGGTGTGCGCCGACATGCGTGGTCAGCTCCCAGTCGTTGCGCCCGCGTTGCTCGCGCCAGACGGCACGGATCGCGGCGCCGGCGAGAAGCACCTGGTAGAAGGGGCCGCCGACGACGAGCTTGAGGTAGTGCACGAGGCGGACCCGGAGCCCGTACTGCCGGCCGAAGTCGTGCAGCCCGACCACCTCGAACACGAAGGTGACCAGGGCGGTGACGGCCGGCAGGAAGGTGACGAAGGCGATGCCGACGGGCACGTCGAGGAAGAGCGCGATGGCCACGTTCAACGGGATGACCAGTCCGGTGAACGCCTGCAGGAACGGCGTCATCAGGGTGTAGCGGGCCAGCATCCGCTGCCCGAACGTGGGCAGTTGCTTCCAGTCCTTCTTCCGGTACACCTGGAGGAAGCCCTGGTTCCAGCGGGTGCGCTGTTTCAGCAGCGACATCAGTGAGCCGGGGGTCTCCTCCCGGGTCACCATGTCGGAGTCGTACGCGACGACGACCCGCTTGCCCACGCTGGAGAGCCGGACACCGAGGTCGCAGTCCTCGGCGAGGCAGTCGGGGTCCCAGCCGTCCGCCGCCCGCAGCACGTCGGTGCGGACGAAGACGGTGTTGCCGCCCAGCGGAATGAATCCTTTCTGCGCGTGCAGATGGAGCCGCGAGCGGAACCAGAAGAAGTACTCCAGGCAGTTGCGCAGGCTGTACCAGCTGGAGTGGAAGTTGATCAGCTGCACTCCGCCCTGGACGACGTCCGCGCCCGTGGAGCGGAAGGCGTGGTCGACGTGGGCGAGCAGCTCCGGGTGGACCTGGTCCTCCGCGTCGAAGACCCCGACGACATCGCCGCGGCAGTGCGGCAGCGCCGTGTTCATGGCCTTCGGCTTGTTCTTCTTCTCGTGCGTGTCGACGACGACCCGGACGCGTGGGTCCCGGCCGGCCGCCGCCTCGGCGACCGCGGCGGTCTCCGGGTCGTCGTGGCCGACGATCACGATGATCTCGAAGTCGGTGTGGCTCGATTCCAGGAGCCGCTGGATGGTGTGGTCGAGCACCGCCTGCTCGTGCCGGGCGGGTAACAACAGCGAGAAGGACCGGTGCTCCCCACCGTCCGGACTGCTGAACCGGGTGGAGGCCAGCACTTCCGGCGTGCGCCAGGCATGCATCTGCCACCACAGGGTGAACGCGGCCATCCAGAACAGGGCCAGCGAAACGACAGAGATGAACACAGACGTGAACAAACAGATCCCCCCAGATCCCAAGTCCCCCGGCACGTGACGGCACATCGCTCACACGGCGCGCGCCTGTCACGTCACCGTGCAGACATTAGGGGGGAGTTGTGAAATCCGGGAGGTGTTCGGATAAAGAACCTGTTGCATGTCGTTGCTTGGAGCGACCGGTTGCGTCCTAATCGAGTCACCCTGTGGCCGGTTTCACCAATTGGCGGCCGACTCGGCCGCCAGGAAGCCTGGTTGGGCCCGGCCGCCACCTGCCCGCCTCGCCCACCTGCCCGCCTCAGCCGCCCAGGGCCGCGCGCAGCCGATCGGGGTCGGTCGTCGGCGCGTCGCAGGTGAAGTTGCGGCAGACGTACGCGGTCGGTTCACCGCCCACCAGGGGCCGGTCGGCCAGCAGCGGGAACTCGTCGCTCTCCGGTGTCCCGAGGGCGGTCACCGCGCCCGGGGCCGTTCCCAGAAGCGCCGTACGGTGCAGGGCCGTCGTGGCCGGGTCGTCGAGCGCGGGGCCGACCACCGCGATCTCCCGCGGCCCGTCCAGCGCCGCCTCGGCGACCGCGAGCCCCCAGCCGACGAATCGCGGCACCCGCGGACCGAGCGTCTTCACCACGCCCAACGCCCGTTCCGCGGCCGTGCGGTGGGGTTCGGAGCCGGTCTGCGCCGCGTACCCGAGCAGCGCGCCCGCGGCGGCCGTCCAGCCGGACGGGACGGCGTTGTCGGTCGGATCCTGCGGGCGCCGGATGAGCCGCTCGGCGTCGGACGCCGTGTCGTACAGGGCACCCGACTCGGGGTCGGCGAAGCGGGCCAGCACATGGTCGAGCAGCAGCCCGGCGAATTCCAGCCACACCCCCTCCCCGGTCACCGAGGCCAGCGCGAGGAAGCCCTCGGCGACATCGGCGTAGTCCTCCAGGACGCCCGCGTTGCCGCCGACACGGCCGTCCTTGCTGGTCCGGGCGATCCGGGCGTGGTCGTCGAGGTGCACGCGGACCAGCAGGTCGGCGGCGGTGACCGCGGCCTCGGTCAGGTCCGGCCGGTCGAAGTAGGCGCCGGTCTCGGCGAGAGCGGCGATCGCCAGCCCGTTCCAGGCGGCGACGACCTTGTCGTCCCGGCCGGGAGCGGGACGTGCGCCGCGCGCCGCGAGCAGCCGCTCCTTGATCCCGCCGGGTCCGGCGATCCGGCCGGCGTCGAAGACCTCGTCCTGCTGCGGAAGCTGGAGGACGGAAGCGCCCTCCTCGAAGGTGCCCTCCTCGGTCACCCCGAAGTACCGCACGGCGAGTTCGGCGTCCTCCGCTCCGAGCACCTCACGCAACTGCGCGGGCGTCCAGACGTAGTACGCCCCCTCGACGTGCCGCCCCGTCCCGTCGTCGCTGTCGGCATCCAGCGCGGACGCGAACCCGCCCTCGGGCGTGCGCAGTTCGCGCACCATGAAGTCGGCGGTCTCCAGCGCGACCCGGCGCGCGAGCTCGGACCCGGTGGACCGCCAGAGATGGGCGTAGACGCGGCACAGCAGGGCGTTGTCATAGAGCATCTTCTCGAAGTGCGGCACCACCCAGTCCCGGTCGACGGAATAGCGGGCGAAGCCTCCGCCGAGCTGGTCGTAGAGGCCGCCGCGGGCCATCCGCTCGGCGGTGTCCCCCGCCATCTGGAGGGCGCCCTCGGCACCGGTGCGGGCGTGGTGCCTGAGCAGGAACTCGATCACCATGGACGGCGGGAACTTCGGCGCCCCGCCGAATCCGCCGCGCTGCGGGTCGTACTCCCTGGTCAGGCCGAGCAGCGCCTGCGCCTGCTGCTCCTCGCCGGGCAGCCGCGCGTCGCCGTAGGAGATCTCCCGCCCCGCCAGGTCCCGCACGATCTTCCCCGCGACCTCGGCGACCTCGTCCCGGCGCTCGTCCCAGGCCTGGCGCACACCCTGGAGCAGCTGCCGGAAGGACGGCATGCCCTGGCGGGGCTCGGGCGGGAAGTAGGTGCCGAAGTAGAACGGCTCGGCGTCCGGGGTGAGGAACACGGTCATCGGCCAGCCGCCCTGCCCGGTCGCCGCCTGCACGGCCTCCATGTAGACGGCGTCCACGTCGGGACGCTCCTCCCGGTCCACCTTGACGCTCACGAAGTGCGCGTTCAGGTAGTCGGCGGTCGCCCGGTCCTCGAACGACTCGTGCGCCATGACATGGCACCAGTGGCAGCTCGCGTACCCGACGCTCAGCAGGACGGGCACGTCGCGCTCGCGCGCCTCGGTGAAGGCTTCGTCCGACCAGGGCCACCAGTCGACGGGGTTGTCGGCGTGCTGAAGGAGGTAGGGGGACGTCTCGTGGGCCAGTCGGTTCGGCATGGGTCCATCCTGCCCCAGTACCGGCACGGCGCCGCTGTACCCGCGCGCCCCGCCGCCGTCCGTGACGCGGATGCCGGCCACGCGGGCGTCCGTCGCACGGATGTCGTCCTGTCCCCCTCCCCCAAGATATGGCGTGCACAGGGTGCTCGGGCCACGCATAACCGGCAGGGGTCTCGGGGAGGGGACGGGAGGGACCCGAGGACAGCCGGGCACACCGGGTGTGGACGAGGCCGCCGGAGGGGGACGTGACATGCGGGACGGTCATCGTGCGGACGCCGAGCGGCTGCTGGCACGGGCTGTGGAGGAGGAGGTGCGCCGCTCGGGCGGGCGCACCGACGGAAAGGTGCTGCTGTCCCGGGCGCGCGGCGCCATGGACGCGATGGCGCGGACGGCTGCCGAGGAGTACGAGGCGTACACCCGTGCCCTGGACGACGCGGCGGCCGGACAGCTCACTTTCGGCCAGCGGTACGCCCGTGAGGGTGCCGGGACGCCACTGCTCGTGGCCGGGGTGGCCGGGGCGGCGGCCGTGGTCGCCGACCTCCTCCTCGGCACCGGAACCGGGACGGCGCTCGGCGCGGGCGTGGCCGTCGGGGTGGCCGGGGCGGCGGCGACCGTGGTGAAGGTCGTGGGCGTGCATGTGCCCGCCGCCCACCACCGGGCCGGCGCGGTGAGCCAGCCGGGCGGGCCCGAGCAGTTGCGGCTGCAGTGGCTGACGGCGCTGGAGGTGCGCGGTATCCGGCCGTTCCTGGACCAGCAGCGGATGCTCGCCGCGTCCACGGGGCCCCGGCAGAAGGGGCCGCGGCTGCGCGGCGCGGACAAGAGCGCGGCGGCCCGCGGACGCAGCGTGCTCGAGCAGTCGTTCGGGCAACTGCCCGAGCCGGTGGGTGTGTTCGCGGGGCGGCGGCGGGAGATGGCGCAGATCCGGCAGTGGGTGCAGGCCGCGCGCGCGGCCACCGGGACACTGCCGACGGTGGTGGTGCTGTACGGGCTGCCCGGCAGCGGCCGGACCACGCTCGCGGTGCGTGCCACGCACGACCTGAAGGACCACTTCCGCGGCGCCTGCGTGGTCGACCTGCGCGCCGACAGTCCCGGCGAGGCGCCGCTGTCGACCCGGGACGCGCTGCTGCATCTGCTGAACCGGCTGGGGGCACCCCGCGAGCAGTTGCTGTTCCGTGAGCGGTCCTCGCCCGACCAGCAGGTCAGACGGCTGAGCGAGCTGTACCACCAGCATGTGACGGGCATGCCGGTCACGATCGTCCTCGACGACGCCGCGGACCCGCAGCAGGTCCGCACCCTGCTGCCGGAGCGTTCCGACAGCCTGGTCCTGGTGACCTCCCGCGCGCCGCTCGGCCTGCCCGACGACCTGCCGGCCCGGGTGCACCAGCTGCCGGTGGAGGCGCTGGACCCGGCGGGTTCGGAGGAGCTGCTGTCGTCCGCCGCGCAGGACTCGTCCGAGCCGTACGACGCCGAGTCGGCAGGCCTCGTCCGGGAGCTGTGCGGCGGGCTGCCGCTGGCGCTGCGGATCGCCGGTTCGTCGCTGGGCACGCGCTCGCCGCGTGCGCTGGCTTCGGACCTGAGCGCGTACGGCCCGGTCGACCCGGTCGAGCGTGCCATGTGGCTGCGCTACGCCGACCAGCCGGACACGCTGCGGCGGCTGCTGCGCCGGCTGGCGCTGGCGGGCCGGGTCTCGCTGGGCGCCGCCGCGGCGGCGGCGGTGCTCGGCACCGACGAGGCCGAGGCGCGGCGGCACCTGGAGGCGCTGTCCCGGACCGGTCTGATCACCCCGGTGCGCCAGGGCCGCTACCGGCTGCACGACCTCGTACACGCCTTCGCGCTGGCCCGTCTCCTCGACGAGGAGGGCCCGGCCGAGCGGGCGGCGGCGCAGGAGCGGCTGATCGTGAACTACGCCGAGCTGGCCGACTCGGTGCTGCGCCTGGTCGACGGGAACATGTCGACCCGCTCGGACCGCTTCGGCCCGTACGGCTTCACGTCGCTGGACGAGGCGCTGCGCTGGCTGGACGACGAGTCGAGCTTCATCACGGCGGCGCTGCGGCACGCGGAGGGCGTGGACCAGAGGGCGGTGCTGAACCTCCTCGGCGCGCTGTGCGACTACTGCCTGCTGCGCGGCGACCTGTACCGGCTCGGGGAGATCAGCGAGCTGGCGCAGGCCGTGGACGAGGGACTGCTGGTGCGTTCGGTGCAGTGGCGCACCGGTATCGCGGCACGTCAGCTGGGTGAGCTGGACACGGCGCGGACGACCCTGACCTCGGTGGTCGACCTGTACCGGGAGGCGCATCACGACGCGGGTGCCGCGCGGGCGCTGACCTCGCTGGGCATCACGCTGCACCACCAGGGCAACCTGACGGAGGCGTCGGCGCGGCTGCGGGAGGCGATGGACCTGCAGTCCGCGCCCCGGCTGGCCACCGACCGGGCGTGGACGATGCACGCGCTGGCCGCGGTGGAACGCGACCGGTCCCGGCTGGCCGAGGCCCTGGAGCTGCTCACCGGGTCGCTGGTGCTGCACCGGGCGGGCGAGTCCGTGCACGGCCAGGCGTGGGCGCACTTCCAGCTCGGGCAGCTGCACCTGCGGACGGGCGACGTCCCGCGCGCCGAGACGGAGCTGCGCACCGCGCTCGAGCTGTACGGCCGTACCCGCGACGCCCGCGGCGAGGCGTGGGCGCTGACCCAGCTGGCCCGGGCCCGGCTGGTCGCCGGGGACGCCTCACCGGCCGTGGAGGACCTGCGGCGGGCCGCCGCCGGGCACCGGGACAACGAGGACGCCCGCGGGGAGGCGTGGACGCTGTACTACCTGGGCCAGGCGCTGGAGGAGACCGGGGACCTGGACCGGGCGGTGCGCGAGCTGGAGCGGTCCCGCACCATGTTCTCCCGGATGCGGGACGTGTACGGGCTGGCCTGCGCCCGGCACCACTCGGCCCGGGTGACCCGCGACCAGCGGGCCGCGCAGACCGGCTCGCTGCGCAACTCCGGCTTCGCCCGTCAGCTGCTGGTCGACGCCCGCGCGGACTTCCAGCGCATCGGGGTGGCCCACGGCGAGGCGTGGACCTGCCTGGAGCTGGCGGTCGTCGACGCGGGCAACGCCCGTACGCAGCAGGCGCTGGCCCTGTGCGACGAGGCGGCGGCACTGTTCGCGTCCTACGGGGACCGGCGCGGCGAGGACTGGGCCCGGTTCCTGCGCTGCACCCTGCTCCCGTACGCGGCCCCCGGCGGTACGGAGGTCGGCACGGCGGTGGCCCAGGAGGAGCTGGCCCAGCTCGGCCGGACCGCGCACGCCGCCCGCGACGACAAGCTGGGCGACTACGTGGACGCCTACCAGCTGCTGCTGGAGCGGGGGGCGAGCCTGGAGGCGGGCTGGCAGGCCTGGCGCCTGGGCATGGTCCCCAGTCGCCAGGCGCGCGAGGTGATGGGGGTGGCCGTGGGGTCGCAGACGCGGGGCGGCCCGGTGGGATGACGGCCGGCCCGGTGGGGGCGCGGACACCCCTGCGGCCCCGCGGCCCTGCTGGGGGCCGGCGCACGGTGTACTCCAGGACCTCACGGTCGCGTGCGCGACCGACGCGGCCCGTACCGCCGGTGGCTGCCGGTCCCCAGGTGCCTGCCGGGTGCGGGGTGGGCCTGCGACGGACGACGTCCTGGAGCAGCCGCCCGAAGCGGGCCGGCGAGCTCCTGGCCAGGGGGCCGCGTCGGCCGGCGGTGCGAGAAGCCCGGCCGGTGAGGACGGACTCCCGTGTGACGCGGGCCACCGTGTGATGTGCGCGACCCCGCGGGCGCCGCCGCCCGCGCGTGCTGCCGCACGGCCCTCCGGGCACCGGAGGGCCGCGCGGGTCGGCCCTGCTTCTTCAGCCCTGCTTCTTCAGCCCTGCTTCTTCTTGCCTGCCGTGTCGGCGGTCGGCTGCCCGGCGTTCCCGGGTTCTGCCGCCCGGGGCCCCGGCTCGGCGAAGTCGACCCGGTTCATGTGCCGGTTCATCGACTTCATCAGGCCCCAGACCGCCAGGGCCATCACCGCGAACACGACGAAGCCGAGGACACCGGGGGTGACCTTGTCCTCGTCGAGCTCGGCGAGGGTGACCAGGTGGCTCATTGCCAGGTGTGCGCTTGCGCTCATGTCAGGCATTGTCGCGGATGCCCGCGAAGAGGTCGTCCTCGGGGAGGGAGGTATCGACGAGGGACTTCGCCAGCTCGTACTCCTCGGTGGGCCAGACCTCCTTCTGGATGTCCATCGGGATCCGGAACCAGCCGCCGTCGGGGTCGATCTGTGTGGCGTGCGCGATCAGGGCCTTGTCACGGATCTCGAAGAAGTCCGCGCACGGGACGTACGTGGTGAGCGTGCGCTCCTTGCGCTCGAACTCCGACCAGCGCTTGAGCCAGTCCCCGTACGGCGACTCCATGCCGCGGTCCAGCAGCGCCTGGTGCAGCGTCTCGGTGCGGGGGCGGTTGAAACCCTGGTTGTAGTAGACCTTCAGCGGCTGGAAGGCCGGGCCGAACTCGTCCTCCGGGTACGTCCCGGTGTCCGCCGCGCCCTCGAAGGCCACCATGGTGATCTTGTGGGTCATGATGTGGTCGGGGTGCGGGTAGCCGCCGTTCTCGTCGTAGGTGGTGATCACCTGGGGACGGAACGCGCGGATCTTCCGCACCAGCTCCCCGGCCGCCGTGTCCACGTCCTGAAGGGCGAAGCAGCCCTCGGGCAGCGGGGGCAGCGGGTCGCCCTCGGGCAGACCGGAGTCGACGAAGCCGAGCCACTCCTGCTTCACCCCGAGGATCTCCCGGGCCTCGTCCATCTCCTTCCTGCGCACCTCGTGGATGTTCTCCTCGATGTACGGGTCGCCCTGCAGTCTGGGGTTGAGGATGGAGCCGCGCTCCCCGCCCGTGCAGGTCACGACCAGCACGTCCACCCCCTCGGACACGTACTTCGCCATGGTGGCCGCACCCTTGCTCGACTCGTCGTCGGGGTGGGCGTGCACGGCCATCAGTCGCAACTGGTCAGTCAAGACTCATTCCTCAAGTCGGCAAGTCGTCAGGCGCCCCGCGCACCCGGCACACGATCCCGCCGGCGGCCGTCCCGCGGGAGGTGTCCCCCGGGCGTCGCGGTGGGGTGGCGGTCGGACGGTGGACGAAGGCTTCTATAGTGACCGAAGCCAGGGACGAATAATTCCGGAGTCCGCCTCCGGGCCTCCCCGGGGGCACGCGTCCCGTTCCTGCCGAGGAGACGACCATGAGTACGGCGAGCACGCGACCGCCCGAGGGCCGTTACGGCCGCTCCTCGGACGAACGTGCGGACCGCACTCTCAAGATCGTCGGTGCGGGTCTGGCCGTGGTCCTGCTCGCCCTGTTCGGCTGGTTCGGTTACCACTATGTCGTCCAGAACGAGATCAGCGGTGAGCTGATCGCCTTCGACGTCTCGAAGACCGAGGTGCAGGTGCGTCTGGAGGTCCACAAGGACGCCGGCGTCGAGGGCTACTGCACGGTGCGGTCCCAGGCCGCGGACGGTGCCGAGGTGGGCCGCGCCGACTTCCGCTTCGGCGGGGACGGCACCCGCGTCGACAAAATCGTCACGCTGCGCACGACGTCCCCGGGTACTTCGGCCGAGCTCCTCGGCTGCCACGCCGACTGAGTCCGACCGGACCGGTGTTGCGAGAAATGCAGAGCCACTGACCTGCGGGAACAAGATTCTGGTGGCTTATGTCCTCCCCCTTCCTCCGCTGAATTGTTAGGCTCGTGGTTTCGCCCATCCGTGGAGGAACATCCTTCAGGGAGGGCGATGCTTTGTATTTCCACGTACCTACGAGGAGCACCAGTGACCCAGACCAGCGAGAACGTCACCTGGCTGACCCAGGAGGCGTACAACAAGCTCAAGGACGAGCTTGAGTACCTTACTGGTCCCGCGCGTACGGAGATCTCCGCCAAGATCGCCGCCGCGCGCGAGGAGGGCGACCTGCGGGAGAACGGCGGGTACCACGCGGCCAAGGAGGAGCAGGGCAAGCAGGAGCTCCGCGTGCGGCAGCTCACCCAGCTCCTCGAAAGCGCCAAGGTCGGTGAGGCGCCGGCGGCCGACGGTTCGGTGGCGCCCGGCATGGTCGTCACGATCGCCTTCGACGGCGACGAGGACGACACGCTGACCTTCCTCCTCGCCTCGCGTGAATACGCGAGCGGGGACATCGAGACGTACTCACCGCAGTCCCCGCTGGGTGCCGGAGTCAACGGCCACAAGGTCGGTGAGGAAGCGGAGTACGAGCTGCCGAACGGCAGGAAGGCCTCGGTGAAGATCCTCGAGGCCGAGCCGTACGACGGCTGACTCCAGCCGGCTCCACCCTGCGATGCCGTACCCCGGGGACTTCGCACGCCGCGCGTCCCCGACCGGCCCCCGGCAGCTCTCCCGACAGGGAGGCTGCCGGGGCTCCGCCATGCCGTCGCCGAACGGTACGGGGGTGGCTCCGGGTCAGTCGATGACCGCGTAGCCCGCGTCGCGCAGGATCCGGTCGACCTCGGTGCGGTGCGCCGGGCCCTTCGTCTCGAGGTGCACTTCGACCTCCACCTCCGTGAGCCCGAGCCGGGGGTCGGTCCGTACATGGCTCACGTCGAGGACGTTGGCGTCGGCCACCGACAACGCCCCGAGAAGCGTCGCGAGAGCGCCCGGCCGGTCCGGCAGACGCAGCCGTACGGCCAGGTAGCGGCCCTGCGCGGCCATGCCGTGCCGCAGCACCCGCTCCATCAGTACCGGGTCGACGTTGCCACCGGACAGTACGGCGACGACCGGCCCCTCGAAGGCGTCGGGACGGCTCAGCAGCGCCGCGACCGGGCTCGCCCCGGCCGGCTCCACGACCAGTTTGGCCCGCTCCAGGCACAGCAGCAGCGCGGCCGACAGCTCACCCTCGGTGACGGTGCGGACCTCGTCCACCAGCTCGCCGACGATCCCGAACGGCACGTCGCCGGGCCGCCCCACCTTGATGCCGTCGGCCATCGTCGCCGGGTCGCGCACCGACACCGGGTGCCCGGCCGCCAGCGAGGGCGGATACGCGGCCGCGCCCTCCGCCTGCACCCCGATGATCCGTACGTCCGGCCGCAGCGCCTTCACCGCGACCGCGATCCCGGCGACCAGCCCGCCGCCGCCCATGCCGACGACGATCGTGCGCACCTCCGGGCACTGCTCCAGGATCTCCAGACCCACGGTGCCCTGGCCGGCGATGATGTCGGGGTGGTCGAAGGGATGGATGAGCACGGCGCCCGTCCCGGCCGCGTACTCCTCGGCGGCGGCCAGCGCCTCGTCGACCACCTGGCCGTGCAGGCGCACCTCGGCCCCGTACTCCCGGGTGGCGCTGATCTTCGGCAGCGGGGCGCCCTTCGGCATGAACACCGTCGAATCCACCCCGAGCAGCGAGGACGCGAGCGCGACGCCCTGCGCGTGGTTTCCGGCACTCGCGGCGACGACACCGGCGGCGCGCTGCTCCGGCAGCAGCCCGGCGATCCGGACGTACGCGCCGCGCAGCTTGAACGAACCCGTCCGCTGGAGGTTCTCGCACTTCAGGTGCACCGGAGTGCCCACCGTGCGGGACAGGTACCTGCTGCTCTCCATCGCAGTCATCCGCGCGACGCCCTGCAGCATCTTCCGGGCACCGCGTACGTCGTCGAGGGTGACGGTGCGCAAGGAGTCAGCCGTGCCGTAGCTCATGACTCCAGCATCGCAGTTCACGGGGGACGGGCGAACGCGGTGACCAACGGGCGGACCCGGCTTTGCGCAGCGTCGGTACGGCCCGCCTCCCGGCCGCGTACCCTGTCCCCCAATTAGCAGCCCTTCACGAAGTGAGCCTCCGGCCATGCCCACAACACCTGATATGTCGATGGACATGACGACCGTCGGTGACCCCGGCCTCCTCGAAAAGCTGCAGCACGAGGTGGCGCTGTTCGCCCGCCGCGCCGAACAGACCCGGCTCGGCGGCGTCGGCCAGGTGCGCAACTCCATGGACCGCGCCGCCTATCTGCTGCTCAACCGCCTCGACAACGAAGGCCCGATGGGAGTCAAGGCGCTCGCCGCGAGCATGGGCATCGACTCGTCGACGGTCACCCGTCAGGTGGCCCCGCTGGTGGACACCGGTCTGGTGAAACGCACCTCGCACCCCGAGGACGGCCGGGCGGTGGTGCTCCAGCTGTCTCCGCGCGGGCACTCGCGTCTGGAGGAAGTCCGTTCCTCACGGCGTCAGTTGATGGCCGAGCTGACGGAGGACTGGGAGCAGGAGGAGCGCGAGGCGTTCTGCGCGCTCCTCACGCGCTTCAACAGCGCGCTGTCCGCCCGGATGGCGGCACCGGCCCTGCCGGGGCAGGACGAACAGCCGGCCTCCTGAGCTCCCGAGCCGCGCCGTACGGCCCGCCGCGCCGTACACGGCAGGCGTGCAGAGCGGTGCGGGGCAGGAGCGGGCGCGTCCGTGGGGCGGAGCCGCTATCGGGGGCGGCTCCACCCCGTTGACACGGGCTTCGACGGCGGCCCTCAGCGGCCGAGCGCCTGCTGCAGGTCCTCGAGCAGGTCGTCGATGTTCTCGATGCCGACGGAGAGGCGGACCAGGTCGGCGGGGACCTCCAGGGCGGAGCCCGCGACGGACGCGTGCGTCATGCGCCCGGGGTGCTCGATCAGCGACTCGACGCCGCCCAGGGACTCGCCGAGCGTGAACACCCTGGCCCGGTTGCAGACCTCGACGGCCGCCTCCTCGCCGCCCTCCACGCGGAAGGAGACCATGCCGCCGAAGGACCGCATCTGCTTGGCGGCGACCTCGTGGCCGGGGTGCTCGGGCAGGCCCGGGTAGAGGACGCCCGTCACGCGCGCGTGCCTGCTGAGCATGTCGGCGACCTTGGTGGCGTTCTCGCTGTGCCGGTCCATGCGCACGGAGAGCGTCTTGGCGCCGCGCAGCACCAGCCAGGAGTCGAACGGCCCGGCGACCGCGCCCATGGCGTTCTGGTGGTAGGCCAGCTCCTCGCCGAGCTCCGCGTCCCCCGTGACCAGGGCGCCGCCGACGACGTCCGAGTGGCCGCCCATGTACTTGGTCAGGGAGTGCACGACGACGTCCGCGCCGAGCACGAGCGGCTGCTGGAGGTACGGGGTGGCGAAGGTGTTGTCGACGACGAGGCGGGCGCCCGCGTCCCGGGCGACCTGGGCGACGGCGGCGATGTCGGTGATGCCGAGCAGCGGGTTGGAGGGGGTCTCCACCCATACCGCCTTGGTCTTCGGGGTGAGGGCGGCCCGGACGGCGGCCGGGTCGCCGGTGTCGGCCACCGACCACTCCACGCCCCAGCGGGCGACGACCCTGGCGAACAGGCGGAACGTGCCGCCGTACGCGTCGTTCGGGATCACCACGTGGTCGCCGGGGGCGAGCAGCGTACGCAGCAGGCAGTCCTCGGCCGCCAGCCCGGACGCGAACGCGAGGCCGCGGCGGCCGCCCTCCAGGGCCGCGAGGTTCTCCTCCAGCGCGGTCCTGGTCGGATTGGCGCTGCGGCTGTACTCGTAGCCGCCGCGCAGGCCGCCGACACCGTCCTGCTTGTACGTGGACACCTGGTAGATCGGCGGGACGACCGCGCCCGTCAGGGGGTCGGCCGTGTTGCCCGCGTGGATCGCGAGCGTCTCGAAGTGCTGACTGATGTGCCTGTCGCTCATGTGCACCGAGGGTAGTCCGCCCGCGCCGCCCGTGGCGGCAGCGGAGTTGTCCACAGGTCCGGCACCACGTTGGCCATTTGTCGGCTCGATCTGGTTCGCTTGAGCCATGGAGATTCTCTTGGTCCTGTTCGCGGTGGTCATGATCGGCTTCGTGGTGCTGCCGTTCCTGAGGCGCGGGCGCGGCGGGATCACGCAGGTACCGGCCGGCCACCCCGACGCGGCGGACCCGGCCGGGTACGGCTTCGCCCTCGAGGAGGAGCTGGACGTCCGCATGCCCGGCCCCGACCAGGACCTGCTGGACGTCCTGGACCTGGTGCAGCGCACCCAGGACTACCGCGGGGCCCAGCAGTTGCTGGCAGGCACCGACGCGAAGAGCGAGCTGCGCTGGCAGCGTGTGCAGGCCTTCGCGGGGGCTGCCTCGCTGGAACTCACCGCGCGGCCCGGCGGGGCGGCCGGTGAGTCACCGGGCGGGCAGTGGCTGCGGGTGTGGCGCGCGGAGGCGCCCAAGGACGCGGGCGGCGCGGCGGTGCACGCCGAGTTCCTGGTGCAGCAGGCGTGGCGTACGGCGGCGCCCGGGACGGACGAGTTCCGGATCATCATGGAGGAGGCGAAGGCGGCGTGCGGCGAGGCGGCGCTGCTGGCCCCCGGTGACCCGGTCCCGTACATCGTGGAGCTGTCGGTGGCCCGCGGACTGGCGTACGAACGGGCGGACTTCGAACAGGTCTGGCTGAAGATCCTGGACCGCGCGCCGGCCCACATGGGCGCGCATCTGGCCGCGCTGCACTACTGGTGCGAGAAGTGGCACGGCTCGCGGGAGCTGGCGAACTCGTTCGCGGAGGCCGCGGCGGCGCGGGCGCCGCAGGGGTCGCTGCTGGCCGCGATGCCGCTGTTCGCGGTGTTCGAGCACCTGCCGGAGGTGAACCTGGTCAGCGGTTTCTACCAGAGCCAGGTGGTGACGAAGGCGGTCCACGGCGCGCTGCACGCGGTGCACGCGGCCCGCCCGGACGACCCGATGGCGGCCCATGTCCGGCATCTGCTGGTCTTCTTCCTGGTCCGCGGTGAGCGCTGGGCGGAGGCCATGGACCAGCTGATGCACATCGACGGCCATGTCGGCGCGCTCCCCTGGACCCTGTCCCCCGACCCCGCCGCGGAGTTCGCGGTCTACCGGGCCCTGGCGGTCGCGGGCTACGAGGCCAACGGCGGCAGCCCGGCGACCCTGCCGCACTGACCGCGGCGGACGCCGACCGGTCCTGGCCCCGGCGCGCCGCGGCGCGCCGGGGCCCGGATCACAACTTCGTCCGTCGGGCCGTACCGGCCCGTGTCAGGCCGTACCGGCCCGTGTCGGGCCGTGTGTCAGATCGTCGCAGTGTCGATCACGAAGCGGTAGCGGACGTCGCTGTTCAGCACTCGCTCGTAGGCGTCGTTGATCTCGCTCGCGCCGATCAGTTCGATCTCCGCGCCGATGCCGTGCTCCGCACAGAAGTCCAGCATCTCCTGGGTCTCCCGGATACCGCCGATGCTCGAACCCGCGAGGGTCTTGCGTCCGCCGATCACCGAGAAGAGGTTGAGCGAGACGGGCTGCTCGGGGGCGCCCACGTTCACCAGCGCGCCGTCCGTCCGCAGCAGCGACAGGTACGCGTCGAGGTCGAGCGGCGCGGACACCGTGGAGACGATCAGGTCGAAGGTCCCGCGCAGCGTCTCGAACGTCGCCGGGTCGGCGGTGGCGTAGTAGTGCTCGGCGCCCATCTTCAGGCCGTCGTCCTTCTTGCGCAGGGACTGCGACAGCACCGTCACCTCGGCACCGAGCGCGTGCGCGATCTTGACGGCCATGTGGCCGAGGCCGCCGAGTCCGACGATCGCCACCTTCTTGCCCGGCCCGGCGTTCCAGTGCCTGAGCGGGGAGTACGTGGTGATGCCGGCGCACAGCAGCGGAGCGGCCACGTCGAGGGCGAGCCCGTCGGGGACACGGATGACGTAGTTCTCGTCGACGACGATCTTCTGCGCGTAGCCGCCGTGGGTCGGCTCGCCGTCCCTGCCGATGCCGTTGTACGTCATCACGGAGCCGTTCACGCAGTACTGCTCCAGACCGGCCCTGCAGTTGTCGCACTCACGGCAGGAGTCGACCATGCAGCCGACACCCACCCGGTCACCGACCTCGAACCGGGTGACGCCGGGGCCGGTCTGCGACACCACTCCGGCGATCTCGTGGCCGGGAACCATCGGGAAGATCGCCTCGCCCCAGCCCTCGCGGGCCTGGTGGATGTCCGAGTGGCAGATGCCGGCGAACTTGATGTCGATCAGGACGTCGTACTCGCCCACCTCGCGCCGCTCGATGGTGGTGCGCTCCAGCGGAGCCTTGGCGGCGGGTGCGGCGTACGCGGCAACAGTGGTCATGCCGGGGTTCTCCTAGGAAAGTGGGTGCGCCCGGCTGCCTTCTTCCGACCGGGCACGGCCCCAGCCTGCCCTCGCGGCCGGGGTTTACCCAGGCCACCGCTCTGCCTAGGTTGGCTGTGCGTACCACTGGCGGGGACAGGCTGGCAGGCGTACGACCGGCAATACTGGACGTATGGACGAGCAGACCGATCCCGTGCCGACGTCCGCCCCCTCGACCGGCCCCTCGACCGGCCGGAGCGGCGGTCTGGACCCGCGGGCGGAGCTGAGCGAGTTCCTGCGTACCCGGCGGGCCCGGCTGAAGCCCGAGGACGTGGGGCTGCCGGACTTCGGGCGGCACCGCCGGGTGCCCGGACTGCGCCGGGAGGAGCTGGCGCAGCTCGCCGGGGTGTCCGTGGCGTACTACACGCGTCTGGAACAGGGCAACGGGCGGAACGTTTCCGCGGAGGTGCTCGACTCGATCGCGCGCGCCCTGCGTCTCACCGAGGCCGAGCACTCCCACCTCGTGCATCTGGCGAAGCCGAAGCAGCAGAAGAGGAAGCAGCAGCCGCGCACCCAGCAGACGCGGGTGGCCCTGCGGCAGCTGCTGGACACGATGGACGCGGTCCCCGCCTACATCGCGGGCCGCCGTTCGGACATCCTGGCCTGGAACCGGATGGCCGCCGCGGTCTTCGGCGACTGGGGCGCCCTGCCGCCGCAGGAGCGGAACTGGGCGAGGCTGGTGTTCCTCGACCCCGACTACCGCGAGCTGTTCGTGGAGTGGGACCAGAAGACGTCCGACATGGTCGGCTTTCTGCGGTGGGACGCGGGCTGCCACCCGGACGACCCCCGGCTGGCCGCGCTGGTCGGGGAGCTCTCGGTGAAGAGCGAGGAGTTCCGGCGGCTGTGGGCCGCGCACGACGTCAAGGAGAAGAGCCACGGCGTCAAGCGCGTGCGGCATCCGCTCGTCGGTGAGCTGATCCTGTCCTTCGAGACGTTCCGGCTGGTGGACGACAGCGAGCAGCAGCTGGTCACCTACCACGCCGAGCCGGGCTCGCCGTCCGCCGAGGCGCTGCGGCTGCTGGCGAGCTGGGGTGCGGACGCCAGGCGGGCGGCGGACGTCTCGCCCCGGTCGCACTGAGTGTCGCGCCGAGTGCCGCCCTGAGCCCGGGGGCGGGCAGGCGGGGAACGGAACGCGGAGGGCCCGCCGGAAGCCGTGCTTCCGGCGGGCCCTCGCCCGGTGCTCAGCGGTGGGCCGGCGGGCGGCTCACCCGCTGCTCACCCGACTCTCACTTGCCGTAGTAGGCGTTGTAGATCGAGAGCGTCGACTTGTTGCCCTTCTTGTCGGCGATCTTGGCGTGGAAGGAGATCGCCTTCCCCTTCGCGGGGTTCTTGACGGTGATCTTCCCCTTCTTGACGTCGGTCTTCTTCCAGGTCTGTCCGTAGTCGTAGGAGACGTACACGGCGAGGGACTTGAGGTTCTTGCCCTTGGCCGCGCCCTCGACGGTGACCGGGAAGGTGGCCTTCTTGCCCGCCGTGACCTTGCTGTCCAGTCCGGTGACCGCGTGGAAGCGGGCGGTGGAGGCGGGCAGCTGCTTCAGGCCGGAGGTCTTCTTGGAGCGGAAGGTCCAGCTCGCGTCGACGCGGGTGGACGCGGCGGCGACCTTGGCGCTGCGCTTGACCGAGGCCGTCAGCCGGTAGGAGGCGTCGGCGGAGGGCACCTTGAAGTCCTTGTCCCCGAACAGCGGGTCGTCGTGGGAGCCGACCTTGGTGCCGTTGCGGTACAGGCTGGTGGTGACCGAGGTGAACTGCGAGGAGCCGGGGTTGCCCTTGCCGTCGGCGAACAGCGGGAGGAACCCGTGGAGGGTGTTGCCGTCGCGGAAGAGGCCGTAGTCCGAGGTGAGACGCGGCCCGAAGACGGCCGTGTGCACGGTCCTGGAGTACTTCTTGCCGCCCTTGAAGGCGAGGGCGCCGCCGAGGGTGTAACCGGATTCGGTGATCGGCCAGCCTTCGGCGTCGACACCGCCCTGCTGCTCGAAGTCGAGACCCCACTTCACCCCGCCCGTGGTGGACAGGTACAGGGTGCGGGTGCCGGGCAGGGCCTGCGGGATGCCGACCGAGGATGCGAAGTAGCTGCCCGGCAGCCAGCCCGTGGCGCTGAGCGCGCCCTTCTTGCCGCTCGCGGCGGCACCCATGGCGACCTTCACCGTGGCCAGTTCGGCCGCCTTGTAGGCGCGGGTGTGGCCGGTGGCGAGCTTCTTGACCTTGCCGCCGGTGACGGTGCTGTACTGCGCCTTGGTGCCCTTGCTCCAGTGGGTGTCCCACTGCTGGCTCAGCGAGCCGTCGGTGATCTGCGGGCCGAGGTGGGCGGTACGGAAGTTGTCGTACGACTCCAGCCACCAGCCGAAGCCGTGGACGGCGTCCTCCGTCTCCACGGAGTAGTCGGCCGAGGCGAACTCAGGCTTGGCCGCCTTGTCCGGCACGGTGATCTTCACCGGTTTGGCCTTGCGGGCGTCCAGCGTGACCGTGGTCTTCTTGGTGACGCTCAGCTTCGGCTGGGCGAGCCAGTCGCCGCCCTCGAACTTCTCCGGGTCGGAGCCGGCGAACACCGCGGTGTCCACGATGTAGTCGCCCTTGGGCACCCGGACGGTGACGGTTCCGTCGGCGTCGTAGGGCAGGAACCACTCGCCGGCCGCCGCGCCGGTGAGGCCGTCCAGGGCGGCGATGTAGTCGGCGGTCGCCCTGCCGTCGCGGCCGAGGACCTTGAGCGTCACGTCGTAGGACTCGGCCTCCCGCTCCACGCCCGCGGCCGTGCGGACGCTCTGGCCGCCACCGGTCGCGACCACGTGGGCCGAGTACGCGCCGTCGGTGGTGCCGCCGAGCCTGGTGTCGGCAGTGAGGTCGACGGAGGCCTTGCCGCCCGCGGGGACCGTCACCGTGGTGGCGCCCAGGGTGAAGAAGCCGGCCGGTGCCGCCTTGCCCTTGGGGTTGGTGGCGGTGGACGTCAGCTTCAGGGTGACGTCCTCGGTGCCGAGGTTGCGGTAGGTCAGCTGCTTAGTGACCGGCTTGTCGTCGGTGTGCGGCCACTGCTGGACGCCGAAGCTCACCGAGACCGGGTCGGCGATCACCGTCTGCTGGACGGCCTTGTCGACCTGGACCCGCCCGGAGCCCTGCTCGAACGCCGTGTACGCGCCGCCCTTGGTGGACCCGGTGAGCGCGCCCTTCAGCTCCGTGTAGGTCCAGTCGGGGTGCTGCTGCTTCAGGAGCGCGGCCGCGCCCGCGACATGCGGGGTCGCCATCGACGTGCCCGAGATGGACATGTAGCCGGCCGGCTTCTCGCCGACCTCCTTGGCGATGTCGTTGCCCTTCGCCGAGGCAGCCGTGATGTCGACGCCGGGCGCGGTGACGTCCGGCTTGACGGCGCCGTCGCCGAGGCGGGGGCCGGTGGAGGAGAAGTCGGCGAGCTTGTCCTTGTCGTCGACGGCGCCCACGGTGAGGGCGGCGTCGGCGCTGCCGGGCGAACCGATCGACTCGGGGCCCTCGTTTCCGGCCGCGATGGCGAACAGGACGCCCTTCTCGGCGGAGAGCTTGTCGACCGCCGCCTCCAGCGGGTCGATCTCGGCCGTGTCCCGGCCGCCCAGGCTCATGTTGACGACGTCGGCGCCCTGCGCGGCCGCCCACTCCATGCCGGCCAGGATGCCGGAGTCGTCACCGAAGCCGGAGTCGTCGAGGACCTTGCCGTTGAGGACCTCGGCGCCGGGCGCGACGCCCTTGTACGTGGCTCCGCCCTTGGCCCCGGTACCGGCCGCGATCGCCGCGACGTGAGTGCCGTGACCGACCTTGTCGCCGGTGTCCGACGAGCCGGTGAAGTTCTTGGACGCGGTCACCTGGCCCTTCAGGTCCGGGTGGGTCGCGTCGACACCGGTGTCCAGGACGGCGATCTTCACGCCCTTGCCGTCGTAGCCGGCGGCCCACGCCTTGGGGGTGCCGATCTGCGGGACGGACTTGTCGAGGGACGCCTTGCGGACGCCGTCGAGCCAGACGTGGGCGATGCCGGACGCGGTCCGGTCGCCGTCGGTGACCGCCTTCCACAGATCGGGCGTGTCCTGGTGCGGGGTCTGCACGGCGTCGGCGTTCAGGGTGCCGAGGGTCCGGCGGAGCGTGCCCGCGTCGCGGACGTCGGACTTCGCGGCGGCGGCGCGGCCCTGGTAGCCGACGATGACCTTCAGGCCGCGCTGCTGGGAGCGGCGGGTGGAGGCCTTGCCGAGTTCGGTGATGTCGAAGAGCCGCCGGTCGAGCCGGCCGCTCGCGATCAGCCGGGCGGCGTCCGCCGGCAGCACGTGGGTGTGGCCGCCGGACCTGCGGATCTGGACGGGTATGTGCTCCCGCCCCTTGGCCCGCTCCAGGCCGACGACGCGGCCCTTGGCGTCCACGGCGACCCGGTCACCGGTGATGAGGGTGATGCGGTGCTTGGCCTTCAGCGAGGACGGGGCCGGGGCAGCGGTGCCCGCGGCCGGTACCGCGGCCGTCCGTTCGCCGTTCGCCGACGCCGGGCCGGTCATGCCCGCCACGAGCGCCACGGCTGCTGCCGCGGCGACCGTGGCCGCGCCCGTCGCGCGCGCTCTTTTGACTTGTCTGCGCAAGGTTCCCCCTAGCGGATGTTCCGGGTGTTTCCCCTTCACCCGGCCGGGGGTGGTCTCGTACGCATGTGCGCAGCCCCCCGGGTCACGCAGTATGCCGAGGCGTGATCGAGCGGCTCAAGGGGTTACGGAGGGGATCGCGGAGTTGACGGGTAGTCGTGGGGTGTCTGTGATGCCACCGCCGTGACTCCGTTACCGGACCGATGGGTTGGCGGGACCGCGACGGGGCGGACGAACGCTGGGGCGGGTGCGCAAGCGAGGGCACGGGACCCGCTTCCGGGCGGGTCCGCCGCTCGCCATCTCGTTGTCAGTGGTGGGGGATAGCTTCGATCGTGTTGCGCCGACGTGGCGTTGACGTCCGCTTTCGCATGCAGGGGAGATGGTGCGTTGTCCGTCTGGGAGAAGTCGAGCACGGTGCGGGTGGTGGCGCCCGCGAGGCCGCGGAAGCTGTCCAAGGTGCCGTTCGTCGAGCTGGCGGACGGCCGGCTGCAGGGGGTGGTGTCCAGCGGGTCGGACATCGGGCGCGTCTACGTGTCCTCCGTCGCCGCCGGGACCTACGCGTTCGCGTGCAGCACCAACAACAACCGCCCCTGCGGCGGCGCGCACGGCATGTTCTGCAACCACATACGGGCACTGGTCGACGAAGCCGTGCTGCAGTACGGCGCCGAACGCGTGGCCCGCTACCTGAAGGTCGAGGTGGAGGGTGGTGAGCCGGACTCGCACTCGGTGACCTCCGCCATGGCCGTCACACGGCCCGCGCAGGGCGACACCTCGGCCGCGGCGCCCGTGTTCAGCCGGTTCCTGCGGCACCTGGCGTATCTCGAACTCACGCCGACCACGGCGCCGTTGCCCGAGATGCAGTGGTTCCCGACGACGAGGGCGGTGGCCTGATGCGCGCCGATCTGCTGGTCGACACCGTCGACGGTCTCGACGAGGCCCTCGCGGCCGTGGACGCCTTCGACGCGGCGCTCGTCACCGGTCTGCTGCGGCCGCAGCCCGAGCAGGCCGCCGGTGTGGTGGAACTGGCCGACGCCGTCGCCGGGACCCCGCTCGCCGCGCGGGTCGCCGAGGCGGCCGACAAGACGGTGGCCGGGGCCGCGGGCGAGGACCACTTCGTCGCGCTGGCCGCCGCCCGCGCCGCCCTGCTCGGCTCGGTGCACGACGCGCTGACCGCCCGCGTGGCGGAGGCCGTCGGCCGGCCCGTCGCCGAGGAGGCCGCCCCGGCCGGGACCGGCGACGCGGACCACGCCGCGAACCTCCTCGCCGCCGCCCGCAGTTGGCTGAGCGACCTCGCGCGCACCGGCTGGCAGGGCATCGACCACGAACTCGTCGCCGGCGCCGCACCCGTCGTCTCCGCGATGCTGCCCGACCCGGCGCTGCGCCGGCAGGCCACGCTGCTGGACGGATTCGCCGCCGAGCTCGCCGCGTCCTGCCCGGGAGCCACCCTGGAGCGGATCCCGGTACGCCGGTGGGCGGACCTCTGGTCACGGGCCCTGCTGCTGACGCTGCCCGGTGCGACGACCGGCTCCTTTGCCGCGGACACGGCCACCGGCCGCCTGCTGCCGCTCGGGATCGACGTGCAGGAGCACGCGACCGCCGTGCAGGCCCAGATCCACGCGGTGTTCGAGCCCGCCGACGGCACAGCGCCCCGGCTGGTGCGGGCCGCCGCGTCCGCCCCCAAGCCCGACACCGTCGTCGGGGCGGGCCTGTGGCAGCTGCTGCGTCCGCACCTGTCCCTGCTGACCGCGGTCGGCGAGGGCCGCTCGATGGATCTCGACGCGATGCCCGTCACCGCCGAGGGCGACCTGATCTGGGACGACGCGCACGCCCGGACGGGCGAGCCGGCCGACGCCTTCGTCACCGCGCGCGTGGCACTGCCGACGGCCGCCGCTCCGGCCACCGCGCCCCTGGACCGGCACCCCGCCCGGATCGCCGTCCCCGTCCTGCTGGAGGGGTACGAGACGGAGCAGGACGACGACGGGGTGGCGTTCCTGATCACCGGGCACCGCCTGGCCGTCGACACCGACCGGATACCGGTCGCCGGACCGCTCACCGCCGAGGCCGTCGCCGCGTCCGGGGCGTGCGTCGGGCTGCTCCGGTGGGACGCCGGAAAGTTCCACGTCCAGCCGCTGGCCGTGGAAAGGACGGTGCGCAAGAAGCCCGTCGCCGTCCACGCCGGCGCGTGGGCCGGGGGCACCACCGACAAGGCCGGTGTCCGCGCGGAGAAGGCCGCCACCGGCGCCGTCGACGCGCTGCGTGAACGAGCCGGAAGGCTGCTGCGCAAATGACCGACCCCACTCCCGTACCGGCCGCCGGGCCCGCCGGTCCCTCCGGGGCCGTCGTGCCCGACCCGCACGACAACCGCCGTCAGGTGCTGTACTGGAGGCTGCTGGCCCGGCTGTTCGACCCCGAGGAACAGGCGTCGCTGGAGTCGGCGAGCCTGGCCGTCGTCGAGGACATCGGGCTGCCGTCCGCGCTGCTCGCCCCGGGCGCCTCCGTCGACTCCGTGGTGCAGCGGCACCCGGAGCTGGCCGCCGAGTTCGACGGCCTGATGACCCCCGAGCCGGAGGAGGACGACGCCCGCGACCGGGCCGCCGAGGTGCGACGCGCGGCCCTCGTCTCCAAGGTCCTGCTGAACGTCTTCTCCACCGGCTCCGGCGCCGTCACCGCCGAGCAGCTGGCCCGCTGGCAGTCCGACGCGGGCTGGCTGGAGCGGGCACTCGGCTGCCGGCCCGGCGACCTGCGGGGCGGCCGCGCCGGCGCGGGCGGCCGGGGTGTCGGCCCCACCGGTACCGGCGGTGGCGGGCGCACACCCGACCTCAGCCGGCTCATCCCGGCCATCGGCCCGGAACTCGGCTCCATCGAGGCCTCTCTGGTCAAGCGGATGCGGCTGCGCGAGGTGCTGGCCGATCCGCGGCTGGCCGCGCGACTGACCCCGAGCATGTCCCTGATCGAGCAGTTGCTGCGGGACAAGGACAACCTCTCCGGCGTGGCCCTGGCGAACGCCAAGTCGCTGATCCGCCGCTACGTCGACGAGGTCTCCCAGGTCCTGCGCACCCAGGTGGAGAAGTCCACGGTCGGCGACATCGACCGGTCCGTTCCGCCGAAGCGGGTCTTCCGCAACCTCGACATCGACCGCACCATCTGGAAGAACCTCACCAACTGGAGCCCGGAGGAGGAGCGGCTCTACGTCGACCGCCTCTACTACCGGCACACCAGCCGCAGGACGACACCGCAGCGGCTGATCGTCGTCGTGGACCAGTCGGGCTCCATGGTCGACTCGATGGTCAACTGCACCATCCTGGCCTCCATCTTCGCCGGCCTGCCGAAGGTGGACGTCCACCTGATCGCCTACGACACCCAGGCGCTGGACCTCACACCCTGGGCGCACGACCCGTTCGAGACCCTGCTGCGCACCAAGCTCGGCGGCGGCACGGACGGCACCGTGGCCATGGCACTCGCCCAGCCGAAGATCGCCGAGCCGCGCAACACCGTCGTGGTGTGGATCTCCGACTTCTACGAATGGCGCACCGACGAGCTGTTCGAGAGCATGTCCGCCATCCACCGTTCGGGCGCGAAGTTCATCCCGGTCGGTTCGGTGACCAGCGCCGGGCGCGGCAGCGTCAACCCGTGGTTCCGGGAGCGCTTCAAGGACCTCGGCACGCCGGTGGTCTCCGGCCACATCAAGAAGCTCGTGCACGAGCTCAAGACGTTTCTCACCTGATTCCACCTGCTTCCTCTGATTCCACCTGCTTCCTCGCACCCGAACCTCTCTTTCTCGAGCACTGAACGGAAAGGCCCACATCCGATGTCCGACCTGCTGCGCGCGCCCGCCGAGATCAAGTACGCCGAGGAACTGGACTGGCTGGAGTCGGTCGACGACGGCCCCAAGCCGTTCTCGTGGCGGCTGTCGCCGAAGATGGTCCGGCTGTTCGTTCTGGGCTCCGAGCGCTCCGACGGCCTGGACCGGGAGATCTCCCAGAAGTGGTTCGGCGACCGGAGCTTCGTCGAGCGTTCCATCGTCACCCTCGCCTCGGACCGCGGCCTGCTCCTCATCGGCGACCCCGGCACCGGCAAGAGCTGGCTGGCCGAGCTGCTGTCCGCCGCGATCAGCCGCAACTCCACGCTCGTGGTGCAGGGCACGGCCGGCACCACCGAGGACCACATCAAGTACTCCTGGAACGTGTCCATGGTCATCGCCAAGGGCCAGTCCAGGGAGTCGATGATCCCGTCGCCGATCATGACCGCGATGGAGGCCGGGTCGATCGGCCGCTTCGAGGAGCTGACCCGCTCCACCAGTGACGTGCAGGACGCGCTGATCTCCATCCTGTCCGAGAAGTACATCTCGGTGCCGGAGCTGGAGAGCGGCGGCAGCGACAACATCGTCTTCGCCAGGCCCGGCTTCTCGATCATCGCCACCGCCAACAGCCGCGACCGCGGGGTCAACGACCTCTCGTCCGCGCTCAAGCGCCGCTTCAACTTCGTCCGCATCCCGGTGATGACGAACAAGAAGAGCGAGGCGGAGATCGTCCGCTTCCGCACCGAGGAGCTGCTGCGCCGTCACTCGATAGAGCTGGAGGTGCCGCCGACCCTGCTCGACGTGCTGCTGCAGAGCTTCGCCGACCTGCGCGCCTCCGCCGCCGCGGCCGGCAGCGACGACGAGAAGCTGGAGTCCGCGCTGTCGACGGCCGAGCAGATCGGTGTGCTGGAGGACGCCGTCCTGCACAGCAACTTCTTCGGCGAGCGCACGCTGACCGCCCGCTCCCTCGCCTCCTCGCTCGTCGGCTCCCTCGCCCGCCGCGAGCCGGAGGACCTGGCCATCCTCAACAAGTACCTGCACGGTGTCGTCGAGCCGCGCAGCAAGGAGCAGGGCGGCTCGTGGCCCGAGTTCCTGGAGGGCGGCCGGGACGCGATCGCGACGCTGTCATGAGTGCCGCACCCGAGAGCGCGCCCGCGAGCACGCCCGTCGTGGGGGAAGGCACGTTCGCGGGTCTCCGTGGCCAGCTCCACGAGGCCGCCGCCACGTTCGCCGGCGGGCCGGACGCCCTGGAGGGCATCCTCCTCGGCATGGTCGACGACGTGGACCGCGCGCTGCGCGAGCCGCTGGAGATCTTCCCCGTCTGCCACCACTCGCCCGCCTCCGCCCTCGCGATGGCCCGCCGCCTGCGCGAGAAGCAGCCCAAGGTGGTGTACCTGGAGCTGTGCGAGGACATGGCCCCGCTCCTCACCGAGCTGCGCAACTGCCGCCTGCCGGTGGCCGTCCAGGCGTTCGCGAGCGAGGTGGACGGCTTCCCGCCCGAGTGGGCGCCGCTGTCGGTGGTCGCGCCGATCACCGAGGCGTCCGCCGAGTACCAGGCGATCGCGTACGCGCTGGACACGCCGGGCGTCGAGCTGGTCCTCGTCGACCGGTCCTCCGACCACGTCTTCCAGTGGGACAGCCGCGGCCGGCCCGCCGCGGAGGCGGACGCCGGCGCGGACGCGGCGGACCCCGACGCCGCCACCCGGGCGGCGCTGCACGGCGAGGCCGTCGGCGTGGAGATCGGCGACCTGCGGCCGCGCTTCGCCGAACTGGAGGAGCACCTGCTGCGGCACGGCAAGGTGCGGCACTGGTCGGAGTGGTGGCACCAGTACGTCGAGCTGCCGCTCGGCGACGGCGACCACGACACCTACCGTCAGGTGATGCTCCTCATCGGCAGCCTGTTCCGGCGGCTCGCCCCCGGCGACCCGTCGCGGGTGCGGACCGACGAGGACCGCGAGCGGTACATGTGGACCCGGATGCGGGAGCACCTGGCCGCGACCGGCACCGACCCGGAGGACTGCCTGTACGTCTGCGGCGCGTTCCACGCGGCCAGCAGGGTGGAGGAGTTCGGGGTGGCCGGTTCCGGCACGTACGAGATCTCGCCGCGCTCCGCCACCGCCTGGCAGCACGGGCTGATCCCGTCCAGTCACGCGGCGATCGAGGCGCAGTTCGGTCTCGCCGCCGGTTCGGTGTCCATCGCGGCGACCGAGTGGGCGAAGAGCCTCAAGCGCACCCGGGTCACGCCGTACCGGCTGGCGGGTCAGGCCGGTACGAAGAGGTCCCGGGCGAAGCAGACCGCCGTACCGGCGTCGGGGGCGTCCCGGCCGGCCGCGACGGACAGGCTGTCCGGTTTCCTGGGCCGGCCCCCGGTCCTGGACTCACTGGACGAGGCCGAACTGCTCGGCTGGTGCGTGGACATCGTGGGCGCGGCCCGGCGAGGCGGTTATCTCGCCTCCACGGCCGACGCGATCGCCGTCTTCGAGACGTCGATCCTGCTCGCCGGGATGCGGGACCGGGCCAAGCCCACGCCGTACGACTTCCAGGACGCGGCGGTCACCTGCATCGAGAAGGACGCGGTGCCGGGGCGGCGGGACGTGCGGCGGCTCGTCGAGATCATGATGGGCGGCGACCGGATCGGCCAGGTCGGCTACGACTCGCTGCCGCCGCTGGCCCGCGACGTGCACGACCGGCTGGAGCCACTGGGGCTGAAGCTCCAGCAGCGGGGCGTACGGCGGGCCCTGCTGGACATGGCGTCCCAGCCGGAGCTGCGGGCCTGCTCCGACGTGCTCTGGATGCTGCGCCGGCTGCTGCCGCAGGGAGCGGCCCGGCCCATCATGGGTGAACGCGCGCTCGGCGAGCGGTCGATCCAGGAGTCGTGGGACCTGGCGCTCGGCACCCATCAGCGGGCCCTCATCGAGCTGGGCTACGAGGGTGTCAGCATCGAGCAGGTGCTGGAGCAGCGCCTGCGCCGCGCCGCGTACGCGCCGCAGGCGACGGCGGCGACGGTCCTGGAGGCCGTCGAGGACGCGACGCTGTACCTGGGCGGCCGGCGTCTGGCCGACGAGCTGGGCACGCGCGCGCTGGAGGTCCTGGCGTCCGAACGCAGTGTCGACGGCGCGCCGGAGGTGCTGCGCCGGGTGCGCCGGCTGCTCGCGTACTACCGGACGAGCGAGCCGGTGCTGCCGCCGTGGATCGAGTCCTTCGTCAAGGCCGGTTACGCGCACTACTGCACGCTGCTGCCGACGGCGTTCACCGACGAGGACGCGACGGCGGGTCAGGTCGCGGCGATGCTGGGCTTCCTGTTCGGCATGGAGAGCCTGGCGCTGTCGCTGGGCTGCGACAGGGCGCAGCTGGAGCTGGCGGTCGCGCAGTCCCACCCGGAGGATCCGTCGAAGACGGCCCTGCTGTGGGCGGCGCAGGTACAGCTCGGCACGCTCTCCCGCGAGCGGTTGCGGGCCCGGTGCGACGAGCTGCTGGCCAACCCGCTGGTGGTGCCCGCGTATCCGCGTTACCTCAGCGGCTTCGTGCACGCGCTGGAGCCGGTGCCGGGTCTGGCGGACGTGGTCGTGGAGGCGGTGTCGAACGCGTTCGGGCGGTTGCCCGACGCGGTGCTGCTGCCGTGGCTCCCGACGCTGATCGGCACGCTGCGGTCGGGCGCCGCGAACCTCGCTCCGCTGCTGATCCGCGAGGCCGGACGGATCTTCCCGAGCCGGCTCGCGGCGCTGGACGCCTGGATCCCGCCGTGGCGGACACCGGCCCCGGCCCCCGTCCGCCGCGCGGCACAGGCGGCGGCCGACGTCCGCCGGGGCGTCGCGCTGGCACCGGCGCGTCCCGCCACGTTCGACGCGCTGGCGGCGCTGCTGGGCTGCACGGAGGGCTGGGCCCCCGCCACGGCCCCGCCGCCTTCGGCGGACGCGGCCCTCCCGGCCCGTCACCCGGACTCGGCAACAGCACTCGAGTCCCTCCTCGCCGGCACCTGACCGACGGGACGGCGTTCCCGGCCGGGGGTCCGACTCCGGCCGGGATCATGCCCCCCGGCCGCGAAGCCACCCGCAGAGCCGCACGACGGACCGGGAGCAGGCCCACCGTCCCGGCAGCTCCGCCGGCCTCGGCGACAGCGTCGGAGTCCCTCCTACCGGTACCCGACCGGCGGCGGGAACGACGCGTCCCCGGCCACGGGTCCTGCC